>JAAUOZ010000009.1 GCA_012034655.1 Leptolyngbyaceae cyanobacterium CSU_1_3
ACGTGATGTGCAACTTTCCCGATCTCCCTCACCCTAAATCCCTCTCCCAAGCAGAGAGAGGGACTTTGAACCATTCTTGCTCCCCTTCTCCTGCCCTGGGAGAAGGGGCTGGGGGATGAGGGTTGGCTTTAGTTGCACATCACGTGAGATAGTTTATTTTTAAGGGGTTTTTAGCCTCTCAAACAATTCTTGACAGACCCATAGACTCTAGTGAAAGCCTCCAATTCTCACGCCTTCTGACTGGCAGAGGCTCGTTCCGCAAATTCTCCCTTCTATTAGCTAGCGGTTCAATGCCAGCGCAGAATTTAGCGTCAGTGACAGGTTATCGGTGCGAGGTTCGACGACGACGACCTCATTCGTTTTCCGCCCTAGCAGCAAGCCACCCAAAGCTCCTGCACCTGTGCCGATCAAGACTCTACCGAGGGTGATCCGCTTTTTGCCAGTCACTCCTGAGATGATGGCTGCCGCCCCAGATCCGATCGCTGCCCCTTTGAGAATTGCTCCCGTATCGACTCCCTGGCGAATGGTTTCCTTGCGGCTGAGCACATCAGAACGAGCGTCGATCGGCAACCGAGTGCCATTGGTGAGAATCAAAGTTCTAGCAACAAACTGAGAATTGTTGTCGTTGGCGGGTCGAAATTCTCCTTCGACCTGGCTGCCAGCAGGAATAAGCAATGTGCCAGACGAAGAGCGAATGTTGCGAGCGATCGTCAGAGTCATGGGCACGGTCTCATTAGGAGCAATGACAATTCTTTCAGCTTTGTCGTAAACGACTGGAAAACTTGCCCCCGCCGGAATTCTAACGCCAAAGGTCGAGGCTGGGCGCTGGGAGGGAAACAATTGTGCGACCTTTTGCGGGGTCTGAGTTGCATTCGCGGCTCCCATCAGGGTCATCGGGGCGATGCTTGTTGCGGAGACACCCAAGGTCAGCGCCAGAGCGGTACTTGCCTGCAATTTCTTTAGATTCAACATAGGAGTGTCCTTCAAGTCAGTTCTAGATGGCGATGTCTTCATTGACTAGAGGATTTTTAACAAGGTTCCTGATTCCGTTGAAACATGCTACGAGACTTGCAAAAAACTAGGATCTCTTGGCGCGTGGGCTGAGCAAGGCCGAAGCCCGATCTATCGGCGGATCTGGCTCAATGCTCATCCCTCCTCTCTCGCGAAGCGCCAGAGGCAACTCCTCATTCCTCATTCCTCGCCGCCGCCTGCGCGATCGCATCTAACTGCAACCCCAGGGGATAACTGCCTTCTGCTTTGATCTGAGCGATCGCTTCCTCTGAAACGCGCATGTTCATTTTTTGGGATAGCGATCGCACAATGTCACCGCGATCGATCACGCCAGCGATCGCCCCCGCCGGAGAGAGAACCGTCACCCGTGGCAATTTTTGGGATTCCATCAGGCGAATCACATCCATCAACGAAGTGGATTCTTGCACCGTGGGCACGTCGGGCAACGGCTGCAAAATCTCGAACACCGTTTTTGTCTGCCACTGGCTGTGCTCAATATTGGGTAGAGCTTCTACCAACACCATGCCTCGATAGCGTCCATCAGAGACCGCAAAATAAATGGGGGCGCGTGTCCCCAGAAGATGATCGTCTGCAAATTGACGCAACGACAGTCCAGCATCGACCACCCGAAACTCACGAGTCATCGCTTCCACTGCTCTGATTTTGAGTAGTGCTTCTTGAACGTTTGTGAGCCGATCGTAGGAGCTTGCATTCTGAACTACAAACCACCCAATCAGAGCAACCCACAAGCCACCTACTTCTGGCAACCCCAACGTAGCAGACAGCCCAAAGGTTTCTAGAACCCCCAGGACGATCGCCAACCCACCTAGCGTTTTCCCGGTTCTCGCAGCCCAATGAACCCCTTGAAACTGACTCCCTGTCACTTTCCAGACGATCGCCTTCAGCACCTGTCCGCCATCTAGGGGTAAGCCCGGAATCAGATTAAACAGCGTCAAAATCAGGTTGATGCCTGCCAGTCGTTGCAGCAAAACCTGGGGCGGAGACTCTGTGCCAGGCAGCAGCAACACAACCCCACTTAGCAGTAGAAATAGCCCAAAACTCACCATTGGCCCCGCAATCGCCACCTGGAAGGCTTTGCCAGGAGTTTTGGGTTCTTGCTCGATCGCCGCAATGCCGCCGAAGAAAAACAGGGTAATCGATCGCACCTGAATGCCCTGAAGCTTAGCCACCAGGCTATGGCCTAGCTCATGCAGCAGCACCGACCCAAACAACAGCAACGCCATGATTAGCCCTGCACTCCACGCCACCGCCGCGCCCCATTCTGGATAGGTCGCTTGCCAAATTGTGCCATTGCTAAACGTCACCAGCGCTACCACAAAGAACCAGGATGGATCGATCAGTAGCGGAATGCCGAATAGAGTGCCGACTTTCCTGCCTGCCTGCATGACTTGTCTCCCGCTGTGTAGAATACCTACTTCCAGGATAGATGACAGGAAAGGCGGTAGGAGGGTTGCCTTTGGGCCGCCTCGCGAGGGGATGAATGTTAGAGAACGCCTGCGTTGGTGAGTCCTAAAATTATGCCTGCCCCCAAGACATGCCCGAAGCTCATGGTTGCTAGTAGTTCGGGAAGTCCGAAGCCTTCAAATAGAGCGGGTTCTTTGACGGGTAATTTGGGGCCGACTCCTCGGTTTTTGATTGCGTAACGGCCGATCGCGACGGCAAATAAACAGCAAAGGCTCATGGTGAGACCGATCGTAGGAGACCATTCGATCGTCCGGGGAGCATTGGCGACAAGGGCGAGTAAAGTAGAATTCATCAAAGTTGTCTCCTAACGCTTGATAAACTGATGTAAACAAACAGGATTATAGGGGTTTGAGGCTTGAGGTTTGAGATTTGAGTTCTTCCGGATTCAAAACTTAAAACCTCTGACATATTTAGAAATATTTGATTGAAGGGTGGAATGGGGTTTCGAGTCAAAATTTGCGGCATCACTCAGCCAGAGCAAGGGGCGGCGATCGTTCGCTTGGGTGCGTCGGCGCTGGGGTTTATTTGTGTGGCCAAAACGCCGCGCTATGTTTCGCCTGAGCAGATTCGGGCGGTGGTTGATTATCTGAGCCACGCGCAGGAGAGGGGGTTGCCACCGGAGCTATGGGTCGATCGAGTGGGGGTTTTTGTGGATGCGTCAGTGCGAGAGATTGAGCGAGTAGCGACGATCGCCCATCTCAATAGCGTCCAACTCCACGGTGCAGAATCACTGGAATTCTGCGAACAACTGCGGGCTACCCTGCCGACGATCGAAATTATCAAAGCTCTACGAATCAGAACGCCTGAAGCCCTCAGCCAAGCCCATCTCTATCAAAATCGGGTCGATACGCTCTTGCTAGATGCCTACCATCCCAATTTGCTAGGGGGCACGGGCGCAACATTAGATTGGTCAGCCCTGGCAAAATTTCGCCCTGAGTGCCCTTGGCTACTAGCTGGCGGATTGACCCCTGAAAATGTGTTGGAGGCGATTCATCTGGCTTGCCCACATGGAGTTGACCTGTCGAGTGGAGTAGAAAATGCCCCAGGTGACAAGAATTTAGAGCGAGTGGCGCAACTATTTGCCCAATTGCAGAAGATCATGTGAACTGCATCTTGTCTATTCAGTAGCCACTACTTAATTATCTGTCTAAAATCAACTGCCATTCGCCTTTTTGAGGGTTCCAGACGGGTCTATCCGTTTCTCCCACAAGGTAGGGTCCCCAATAGCGCTGAGAGCCGTCTTGAGCAAAAGCAACCACTACATCGCCCTTTTTGAGGGTAATCGCCCGATCGGGTAGAGAGACGACCAATCCGTCGGTGTTGCCTTCACCAGGGGCAAAATCCCAATGGGCAGGAGTTTCGTATCTCATTGCGGTCTCGCCCAATTTGGAATCTGTCGTTTTCTGCTTCGACAATAGCGCCACTCGTAGAGGATGATCAGAACGATTGCTGACTCTCAGCACTCCTTGACGGGCGGCTATTTTTACGGGATCAGGCTTTGCGATCGCGGTTGTCACTCTCTCATTGCTGCCCTCAGGACTGCCCATATAGTCAGAGGTCTTGCCGATCTCAATTTGAGACTCGTCGGTTTTGATCATCGGAACCGCACCAGGGGCGGTGACTGCAACCTCAATCTGAAAGCGTCTTGAAATCAGCCAGGCTCCGACGACAAGAATGACAGCAACTAACGCAATTTTGATTGCAGGGCTTGGCTTTACGTTCATCTTCATCACACCCCGCATCCTTTCCACCCATTTCTATTTTAGTAGTAGCGACTGACGGCACGATCGCGGCAAGTTTTTTTTCGATCCCTTGAATAGCCGCTCAAAAGCTCTAAACTTTGAACTAGTTTAGCCCTCTGATCGTGATGCAAAATACCCGTCTCAACAGTCTCGTAGGTGTGGTGACTGATCAACTTGGACAATTGTTTCGCAATCCTTGGCGGCGGGTATCTTTGCTGCTGATCAGTTTGCTGTTTGGTTTCTTTTTGGGCAGCGCCATTTCGACTACTGCGGGGCAACGGGCCGAGCTAGATATCTTTGTGGCCAGCGTTATGGTGATTTTGTTTGAGATCACGAGTCAGGTGATCTATGGCGGTAGTCGGCAGTTGCGCCGATCGCTGCTCGCAGAGATGATCAATGTTCTCAAGATCGGCATGACCTACAGTTTGGTGCTGGAGGCGTTGAAGCTGGGAAGCTAGGGGCGATCGCAGAAATTGAAGATCCTTAGGAACGTGGATTGATCAATGCCGGAGATCTTGGCCCTCATCTCCTCACCCCTTCTCCCAACTTGGGAGAAGGGAAACCGGACTCTTGCTCCTCTGCCAACTTGGAAGAGGGCTGGGGTGAGGGCGAGACAACCTTGCAGTGGACGGAATGATTTATTTAATCCACGCTCCTTAGCTACTCAAGTGAGCAGTGTTGTTCTAGCGCCGATCGCAGCAAATCTTTATAGCCCCGACTGCTAATTACATAAGCACCAAAGCGTTCGAGATGTGGGTTCATCATTTGCGCGTCAAACAACACAAAATGCCGCGATCGCAGTCGCTCTACCAATTTGACCATCGCTACCTTAGAGCCATCGGGGATGCTAAAAAACATCGACTCCCCAATAAACGCCCCCCGAATCACAATCCCCAAAATGCCCCCAGCGAGTTGATCTCCTTGCCAGGTCTCAAAACTGTGCGCCCATCCTGCCTTGTGCAACGTCCAGTAAACGTCCTTGAGTTCCTCCGAAATCCAGGTTGTCTCGCGATCGGCGCATCCCTCTACCACTGCCTTAAAGTCTCGATCGACGGCCACCGTAAACCGCTCCTGGTTAAGGACTCGCTGAAGCGATTTGGGATAGCGAAAGCGATCGTCCAACGGAATCAACGTCCGTTCTCGACTGCTATACCAACTTAGCGTTTCACCGGAATCGTCCGCCATCAAGAAATAGCCTTGGGCATACCCTTCGACGATCGCGGCAACATCAATCTGCATACCAGGGGTAATCACGGGATAATCACAGTGACAAGTAACAAAGAACTGGGGTGAATCGTCAGCAAGTGAGTGTATAGTTTGGATAGTCTAGCCGCTCACGAAAGGGGTAGCGCCCAATGGTTGATCCGATTCCATCCATCACTTTGCCGCCCGCTCACCACCCAGAGCAAGAAGGAGAATGGCTGCGGCAAAATCTCCACCGATGGCTTGATCAGGAGTTTTTGCCAGAGCCGATTAATTTGACGATCGCCCAAAGGGCTGCCCAAATCTACGTCCGGCAGCGGATGGAAGATGAGAACGATCTGGGTGCGTTGGTGATCGCTATTATTTCAGAAATGCAGGCGTTCGATTTCTCTCAAAGTTTCTACAGCGAGTTTGCCGTCGCCAATGCTGTGAGCGACATTTTGCTAGACAGCTTGGGCATCGATCGCTGCTGTGGGCAGTAATTAAAGCTTGCCCCAAAACCTTGCTCAGAAGGTTTGACTAAAATCTTGAGTTGCGAGGTTCGCAAGTTGAGCAATCTTTGACTCAAATATTAGAACCCACAACTCAAAAAATCTTTACCAGCTTGATTTGACCACACCCGGCAACAACCCCTGGTGAGCCATTTCGCGCAAGACGTGGCGAGACAGACCAAAATCGCTGTAGACCCCTCTAGGACGACCCGTAACCCAGCAACGATTGCGAACACGCACACGAGCACTGTTGCGAGGAAGCTGCTGAATCTCTCGATGGATCGCCAGCTTTTGCTGCTGGGTCGTGGCTTTCGCAAACTGATCCTTCAGTTCTTGACGCTTCTCAGCGTACTTTTCCACCGTTTCTTTGCGCTTCTTTTCGCGCTCAATCATGCTCTTCTTAGCCATGAATCATCCCTAGACGTATTTAAAGACAGTGCTTCTCATTCTACATACTCTAGAGGGCATTCATCACGGATCGGGGCTTTTTTATTTGAGACTGGGACGATAGGTAACTCAGAAAGGTTGGCGGATGGGCAGAGATCGGACAGAGCACAGCGATCGCACTGCGGCTTGCGGGCGTTACAGACTGCGCGGCCATGGTAGATCAGACGAATGGACCAATTTTCCCAGTCGGGTTGAGGAATCAATTTGATCAGGTCGCGTTCGATTTTGATGGGTTCGGTGTTTTGGGTCAGACCCAAACGGTAGGCGAGTCGTTTGACGTGGGTATCGACGGTGACACCCAAATTTACGCCGTAGGCATGGGCAGAAACGACGTTTGCAGTTTTACGGGCGACCCCTGGCAGGCGCAGTAGTTCTTCCATCCGTTGGGGCACTTCGCCACCAAACTCTGTCATGATCAGCCGACAGGCTCCCTGAATGTTTTTCGCTTTGTTGCGATAAAAGCCTGTAGACCGCACCAGTTCTTCTAATTTTGTCAGGTCGGCTCCTGCTAGCGCTGCCGCATCTGGAAATCTGCGAAACAACTCCGGCGTGACGAGATTAACCCGTTCGTCGGTGCATTGGGCAGACAAAATGGTGGCGACCAGCAACTGAACTGGGGTGTCGTAGTCTAGCGTGCAAGGAGCTTCTGGGTAGAGGCGTTTCAGCCGAATCAGAATCTCCAAGGCACGCTGTTTTTTGGCGGAAAGCTTGCGCGTAGTGGTCACTGGGGAATTAGATTGACGGTATCTCGAATGATCAGAAAAACGCCCAATCCTAACAACAGCACCAGTCCGGTTTGCATCACACCATCCTGAAGCTTGGTAGGAAGAGGCTTGCCGCGCAGTCCTTCAATCAGAAGGAAGGCGAGTTGTCCGCCATCTAAGGCGGGGAGGGGAAGAATATTGATTACGGCTAGGTTGATGCTGATCAGGGCGGCAAAGTTGAACAGACTGGAAGCGTCTGATTGAGCGATTTTTGCACCCGTGGCCACGATCGCCACGGGGCCTGATACCTGCTCTGCGGTCTTGCTGAAGTTGCTGATCAGTTGCCCAAAGCCCTGAACAGTCAACACGACAATGCGCTGAAACTCTTCGCCTGCCCAGCCAAACACCTGTGAAATGTTGGCGGGATGCTTGTAGTAGACGGCTTTGCCGTCGGGCTGGCGTTTGACGTTGGGTTGAAGGGCGATGCCGATGCGCCCTTTGCCGTCTACGTCGGCAGGGGTGACGTTGAGATTGAGGGTCTCAGTCGATCGTTGGACTGTGAGCTGAAGAGGTTGAGCCGGACTGGTTTCGATCGCGCTTCTCAAGTCTGAAGCGGTCTGGGCTGTTGCATCCAATGTGCGCCCATTGATGGCGACGATCACGTCTCCATCTCGGATTCCTGCCTGGGCTGCCACTTCTTGCGGAGTGACTTTAGGGATCAGCACGCCTGGCAAATAGTCAACCGTTGGAGACCCCACGATCGCCATCTGCCCCGCCAGAACAAAATAAGCAAAAACCAGATTGGCAATTACCCCGGCGCTGATGACGATCGCCCGATCTAAAACAGGACGATTTCGCAACAAGTTTGGGTCGTTTTTGGGAATATCGCTGTCAGGATCATCATCGGGAAACCCCACAAATCCGCCTAGGGGCAAAGCGCGCAGGGCATACTCTGTCTGCGATCCCTGATATTTCCAAAGAATGGGGCCAAAGCCGATCGAAAACCGATTTGCGTAAATACCTTGAAGGCGAGCAGCCAGGAAGTGACCCAGTTCGTGAACAAAGATCAGGACTGCAAGCAGGGCAATAATCGCCAAGACTGACATAGGCAAAGATTTGTAAGCTTTTGGTTGAGTGTCCTTCTATTCTAAGGTGTGCGTTGGGTTGTTACGAAAGTTTACTGCCAGAGGAGGAAGAACCTGTGGCTGGTCATTTTTCTACAGGATCTCTCGCCCCAGGTAAGGCTGTAAAACTTCTGGCAATCTGACGCTTCCATCGGGCTGTTGATAGTTTTCGAGGATGGCAGCCATCGTGCGGCCGACGGCCAAACCTGACCCATTCAGGGTGTGTACAAATTGTGTGCCTTTCTGCCCTGCTTCTTTGAAGCGAATGTTGCCGCGCCGCGCCTGAAAATCGAGAAAATTGGAGCAGCTTGAGATCTCGCGATAGGTGGCTGCTGAGGGGAGCCAGACTTCGAGGTCGTAGCATTTTGCTGCGCCAAAGCCGAGGTCTCCGGTGCAAAGCTCGATCGTTCTATAGGGTAGTTTCAACGCTTCCAAAATTGCTTCGGCGTTGTGTACTAGGGCTTGGTGTTCTTGCTCAGAGGTGCTGGGGTGAACCAGTTTGACCAGTTCGATTTTATTGAATTGGTGTAGGCGAATCAGTCCACGGGTGTCTCTGCCATAGCTGCCAGCCTCTCGCCGAAAGCAGGGTGTGTAGGCGCAGTGATGAATCGGTAACGCATCTGCCGACAGCACCTCATCGCGGTAAAGATTGGTGACGGGCACTTCGGCGGTGGGAATCAGCCAGAGGTCATCCTCGCTGCACTTGAAGCTTTCTTCGGCAAACTTGGGTAGCTGACTGGTGGCGGTGAGAGATTGACTGTTGACCAACAGGGGCGGCAACACTTCGAGGTATCCGGTGGCGATGTGACGATCGAGCATGAATTGAACCAACGATCGCTCTAGGGCGGCCCCGGCTCCGAGTAGGGCGACAAATCTGGCCTGGGCGACTTTGGTGGCTCGTTCGGTGTTGAGAATGCCTAGTTTTTCACCGATTTCGTAGTGGGGCAAAATTCCGTCATGCTGCGGTTTAAATTCATCGCCCCAGCGTCGGATTTCGACATTTTCGGCTTCGCTTTGTCCGATCGGGGTGCTATCGCTGGGCAAATTGGGCAGGGTCAACAGCAGCGATTCGATCTGTACTTTGATATCTTTTTCGGTTGGCTCTAGGGCGCTCAGTTGGGTTTTGATCTGGTTGCCTTCGTCGCGCAGTGCTTGCAGTTCTTGGCCTTGGGGATCGCTGCCAGACTTGATTTTTTGCCCCACTAGTTTGCCGATTTCGTTGCTGCGAGCCTGGAGGAGCGATCGATTTTTTTCCAATTCGCGCTGTTGCAGGTCAAGCTGAACGATCGGCTGAATGTCGTAGTGGCCGCTTCGGCCGCGCAGTTTTTGTTGAACGAGGTCTGAATTTTCGCGGATTAGCTTCAGGTCAAGCACAGATCTTTACTCGAATGATGGGGGATTGGTTTTGCCTACCCGTATGATACAGCGCAGACGATCGTGACCCAATCATTCGTAATTTGTAATTGAAGAATATGAAGGAAATCGAGTAGGCTTGGTAAATAAATGTGCTGATCCTGGGAGGGCAAAATGTCTACAGGTGCGATCGCCGATATTTTCAATTTTCTGAAGCTATCTGACCACATTGCTACAGCCGGGCAGCCTACAGCAGATCAGTTTCTAGACATTCAGCAAGCGGGATATCACACGGTGGTTAACCTTGCTGTGCCCGAATCTAAGAATGCAATTCCCCACGAAAAAAGTATCGTTGAATCGTTAGGGATGCAGTATGTTCATATTCCTGTGATTTGGGAGCAGCCTACCTTCGAGAATCTCGATCGCTTCTTTACGGTCATGAATGAGAATGCGAATCGCAACGTCTTTGTACACTGTGCGATGAATATGAGAGTTTCAGCATTCATGTATCTCTACCATCGCCTTCATGATCATAAAAGTGATGCACAAGCGACTCAAGATTTACACCAGATTTGGGAACCCAACGAGACCTGGCAAGTGTTTATAGACCAAGCGATCGCACGGCCTGACCCTCTCAGCGATCGTTCTTGATCTCCCTTGAATGGCAAACTTTACTTAGGATCGTGGATTAAATAACCTGTAAAACTTATAAGTCTCTTCTGCCCTCATCCCCTAACCCCTTCTCCCAACTTGGGAGAAGGGGAACCGGACTCTTGCTTGCCCCTCGCCCAAGTTGGGGGAGGGGCGGGGGGTGAGGGCGAATCCAAAGCCTTACAGTTTATTTAATTCTCATTCCTTAGGATAGCTCTCAGAGGCACTTAACCTCCGATCCTTAGGGATCATGATCTGTAGAGAGTTGAGGTTGATAGTGTTTGCGAGTCGAAATTGCCAACACCAAAACCAAAAAAGTGAGCACGCCTGCTAAATATAATGGGTAGCGATAGGTTTCAGGCTGAGATTCACGAATTAACAACCCTGCGATGACTGGGCCAAACGCATTAGAAACACTCAAATAAGATGAGTTTAAACCCATCATTGTTCCTTGATCTTGAGGTTTAGCGTTCAATGAAATCAACGTATTGATCATCGGCTGCACCAGAGAATTAAACAGCGAAAAAAGAATGCTAACGATCACAAAATAAGTAATGTTTGCCCAAACTGGCATCAGCAAAAATGAAACACTGCGAACCAGTAGTGACAATAGTAAGATCATCACTAAATTAAACTTGCGAGCCAGTAATGGAATGCCCCAGGTTTGCATTGCCACACCCAAAGCGCCAAACAATAAAAACATCATCGTCAATGCCTTATTATCTTGATCTAACATCTGAATAAAGTAAGGCTGAAACGCATAGGTAAAAATTGTAAACGTAGTGCCAATCAAGAAATTAATGATCAGAAGAATGCCAATTTTAGGAATGGTTAACCCTTTGATGAGATTTTCTAAACCCAAATCAAAAATGCTGTGTGACTTTTCAGTCTTGTGCTTTAGCGTTTCGGGCAAATAGAAGATTGTGATTAATAAAGCAATCAGCGCGATCGCCCCCGACATCAAAAAAGTTGCTCCTAGGGAAATCTGTTGAGCAAATAAGCTCATCGCCGGCCCGACCACAAACCCCAACCCAAATGCAGACCCCAAAATTCCAAAGCCTCTAGCGCGATTGGCAGGGGTGGTGACATCCGAAATGATCGCCTGGGCAACCGATGCATTGCCCCCCGTAATCCCATCCAAAAATCGGGCCAGAAACAAGACTAAGGCTGTGGTTGCAGTTCCTGCGATCAGATTGGCAATCACCGTTCCTGCCAGGCTGATGATTAACAAAGGCTTGCGCCCAAAGCGATCGGAGAGTTTTCCAATGATCGGTGTGGAGAAAAACTGCGCGATCGCATAGGTCGAGAACAACAAACTGGTCTGGAAATCCGTTAAACCAAATTGTCTACCATACAAATAAAGAACCGGAATGAGAATCGTTAGGCTGAGTGCATTAACAAAGGCGACCAGCGCCGTGATCCAAAAGCTTCGACTCATTGAGGTGATTCCGGCAAAGCGACACGAAGCCTATTATCCTGCACATCGCCCCATCTAGGTAGGCACGGTGCTTGGCTCGTAGGTTGCTCGATCGCACTTCCAAAGGTCGAGGGAACCAGAATTCTGGCTCTCTTCTCTCTAGTCTTAAGATACAAGGGCTAGCAACGCCGATTTAGCAACGCTGAACAGAGGGCAAGATGCCCATTTCAGGGTCATTCTGTTTATGATTTGTTTATAAGCCCTGAGTTGAGCCTCAAAAGCTGCTATTTGCCGCCTTTAGGCGTTTTCTCTCAATCAAATTTTTGCTGCTAACTATGGGCACTCTACGTACAATCGTGGTAGCCCAATATTCTACTGTTGCTAACAACTGTTGCTAACACCATGATGGGTCGGGTTCCATTTTGCTCTACGTTAAGATACGCCCCATGATTACTGAAAAGTTGATAAACGCAGCCAAGGATCAATTTTTTCAACGATCGACCGATCTCCTTTGCATTGTCGGATTCGATGGCTACTTAAAACACCACAACCCTGCCTGGGAGAAGACCCTAGGTTTTTCACCCGCAGAGTTGCAGTCTTGCCTCTTCATCGAATTTGTGCATCCCGACGATCGCAGCACCACCCTCCAAGGAGCCGAGAAACTGGCCGCCGGAGCCGATGCCTTTTCCTTTGAGAATCGTTTCTGCTGCAAAGATGGCTCCTATCGATGGTTTGCCTGGACGGCGACAGCAGTTCCTCGGCAACACTTGTTTTATGCGACCGCCCGCGACATCACCGATCATAAACAAGCCGAGGCAGCCTTAACTCGATCACAACAAAAACTCGCGCTCTTGATTGAGCAAAGTTCGATCGGCGTGATCGAATGGAGCACCCAATTTGAGGTAGTCGCCTGGAACCCAGCCGCCGAAGCAATCTTTGGATATAGTGCCGATGACACGATCGGGCGCACCGCAGACTTTCTGATGGCTGAAGCCGTGAAGCCTGAGATCGACTGCATTTGGCAACAGCTTATGTCGCAAACAGGGGGAACGCGCAGCACCAACGAAAATATTACCCAAAACGGTAAAAGGATCACCTGTGAGTGGTATAACGCACCGCTGGTCAGCGAAGCAGGAGAAGTGATTGGGGTGGCCTCGTTTGTGATGGATATTAGCGATCGGCGGCGCGCAGAAATCACCCTTCAACAGACAAACGAGAAATTGGAAGCCAGAGTTGCGAAACGCACCGCAGACCTAGAACAAGTGATTGACCAACTGCACGCCGAAATCGACGATCGTATCCAGGCAGAAACCGAATTACGAGCAAGTCAACAGCTTTTACAAAATATTCTCGACAACACTGGCGCTTACGTTTTTGTCAAAGACTATCTACACAACGATGGCAAATATCTGTTGATGAATCGGCAATTTGAAGTCTTGCTGAACTGCGATCGACAAGCGATCGGCAAAAAAACGACTACGATCTTTTCCCCAAGCCAATTGCCGATCAGTTGTACAAAAACGATCAGCAAGTTCTCGCTAGCGGCAAGGCGATGCAACAAGAAGAAGTCATCTTGCTAGCAGACGGATTGCACACGACCCTTGCTGTCAAAGTGCCGTTGCTTGACGATCAAGGTCAGCCCTACGGAATTTGCGGCATCGCCACGGATATCACCGATCGCGTTCGAGCCGAAGAAGTTCGCCAGCAAGCTGGAGAAGCGCTGCGCCGTTCTGAAGCCCAACTGAGACAGCAAACGCAACAACTCAAACAAACCTTAGCAGACCTCAAACAGACCCAGGCTCAACTCGTCCAAACTGAAAAAATGTCGAGCTTGGGGCAGCTTGTAGCCGGGGTGGCCCACGAAATCAACAATCCGGTCGGCTTCATTTCTGGCAACATCAACCACGCTGAAGAATATACCCAAGACTTGCTCAAAATGATTGCACTTTACCAATTTCACTATCCCAACCCCGTAGAGGAGATTGTCGAGGCAGTAGAGGCGATCGACCTAGATTTCTTAGTCGCAGATTTGCCCAATCTTATGTCTTCGATGAAAATTGGCGCAGAACGGATTCAAGAAATTGTCCTATCGCTTCGCACGTTCTCGCGCATGGATGAATCTGAAATGAAAGAGGTGGATATTCATGCGGGCATTGACAGCACACTGATGATTTTGCAAAATCGTCTCAAAAAGCAGCCCGATCAACCCCTGATTGAGGTCATCAAAAACTATGGAAAAATTCCACTAGTGGAATGCTACGCAGGGCAGCTAAATCAGGTATTTATGAATATTCTGAGCAATGCGATCGATGCGCTCATTGAAGGCGATTGCGAGGGGAGAATAATTCGCATTAGTACAGAATTGGTGAACCCAAATGACATCGTAATTCGGATTGCTGACAACGGCTGCGGCATGTCAGAAAGCGCCCAACAGCGAATCTTTGACCCATTTTTTACCACTAAACCGATCGGCAAAGGGACGGGGCTAGGGCTGTCGATCAGCTATCAAATCGTTACCGAAAAACATGGAGGAACGCTACAGTGCGTCTCATCTCCTGGCAACGGAACAGAATTCTCAGTTACCATTCCCATTCGCCAAAATCAAACTGCTGAACCCACCTTAGAAGAAAGTTTAGACTGACGTGTAGGCTGTCAGGTGAGGACGGTTCGAGTTTTGTCAGCCAATCTTTGTCAGCCAATCTTTGTCAGCCAATCAGGATGTTTGCCTTACAATCCGGCAATCATGCCCGCGAGTAATACAAATCCGACCAATACGTCTAGTCTGAGGGCAGGTAGGGTATTGGGAAACTTGCCCTGAGCAAGTTTGTAATATTGATAGGCCCAACCGATCGTAGCTATGCCCAAAGCCACCCAAAACGCCGCGCCCAACTGCATCACCATCCCCAATCTTGCTAACAACACGATCGTGCCTGTATAAAACGCCCCGATCGCCAGGGGGGCATATTTGCCAAAAAACAACGCACTCGAATGGATGCCAATGCGTCTGTCGTCTTCTCGATCGGGCAGCGCATACACCGTGTCAAATGCCAGTGTCCACAGCACCGTTGCCCCCACAGCAGCCAGGTTTCTTGGCCCAAACAGCCCGTCGCCGCCGGAATCTCAGCACAACTAACCGCACTCCAACTAATTAGCACGGCAAACCCCCAGGCGATCGACAGCACCAACTGCGGAACCGGAAACACACGCTTTGCCCCTGGATATAGCAAAATCACAGGCACAGCCGCCACGCACAGCCAAAACGTGAACCGATTTAGGTAAGCCGCCAACCCATAGGCGCAGACCAACCCCACCAACATCACCCCTACACCAACCCGCACCGAAAGCGCACGGGAGGCCAGGGGGCGAGTTTGAGTTCGCTTGACTTGTGGATCAATATTGCGATCCCACAAATCATTGGCGACACAGCCTGCTGCACTCGTCGCCAAACTTCCCAAAACAATCACCCCGACGAGCATCCAGGGAGGCGCGCCCCTGGCCGACAGAAAAACTGCCCACAGCGCCGGAATCATGAGAATCAGCCGCCCTTCGGGTTTATCCCATCGGAGGAGGCGGAGAATAGTTTGCCAGGTGGGTTTGGGGGAGGGCATGATGAATCTGCAAGTCTCTTAAGCGATCGGGAGGGTGAAGAAAAATCGGCTGCCTTGTCCGTGGGTAGATTCAAAGCCGATTTGACCGCCTTGGTTTTCTATTAGTAGTTTACAGAGAGATAGCCCCAGCCCTGTACCCGAAATGTTGGCCCGATCGTGGTGGCGTACTCGATAAAATCGCTCAAATAGGCGGGGTTGGGCTTCGGTGGGGATGCCTAAACCATGATCGCGCACCCAGATTTCTACCCATCCTTCTGCGATCGGGGTTGCCCCAATTTCGATCGCGCTGTAGGCAGGGGAATATTTGATGGCGTTGGAGACGAGGTTGATCAACACCTGGGACACTTGCCAGCGATCGCCCCACACGTCGGGCAAATCCATCGGAAACTGATAGGTGATGGTCGCGTGATGAAACAGATGGGTGACTTCTTCTACCAAACTGCTGAGCGAAAATCGCCCCGGCTGAGACTCTAGAACTCCTGCCTCAAAGCTTCTGAGGGCTACGAGACTTTCTAGCATTTCTTGGAGATGGTGTACTTGCTGGTGTAGCAGATCTAAGAACTCTTGACGATGGGCTGGGTCGAGACTCGGCTCACTCAACAGATGCACCGAGCCTTGAAGAGAGGTTAGGGGTGTGGCTAACTGGTGCAGCAGAAGATGGATGAACTCAGTTTGCGAGTCAACCTGGTTTTGCAGCAGTTTTTTTTCTCTAAGCAACGTTTCGTGGAGTTCTGGATTCGCAGGAGCACCAGATGGCAGCGAATGGACATGAGATGGGTCAATATTCTCGCTCGGAGAATTCTCACTTGGAGAAGGAACGTGAGACATCTCAATTCAAAGGGGGGTGGAGTCGTTCACCAAAAGTGGCAATGACTAGGATTCAACTATTTCATTATGTTACAAATCTAAAGTTTTTCGTTTAAATCAAGCGAGCGATTCGTCGATTAATTCAGTAGCCTGTGCGATCGCTACCTCACCCCCCGAACAGCCTGCTGATAAATGTTGAAGAAACGCTCTGAGAAACTCTTAAAATCATCCTGAGCCTCAATTGAAACTGCAA
Source organism: Leptolyngbyaceae cyanobacterium CSU_1_3 (assembly GCA_012034655.1). GTDB lineage: Bacteria > Cyanobacteriota > Cyanobacteriia > Leptolyngbyales > Leptolyngbyaceae > JAAUOZ01. The sequence goes on from JAAUOZ010000009.1 coordinate 16,297, forward strand.
CTCCCCTATCTCTCAGGGTTCTCCGCGCAGATAGAAAGCAACTCGTAACCTACGATACATCCGATATAATCTCAGCATTTTCCGTTGAGCAAGTTGCGAATGTTACAGACTTCTTGTTTCTCAACGGCCTTGCAGTGGTGTTGTCTAACCATTGCACGCTCAATCACACTCTGGCTAAACGTCGTTTCTGCTCCTGAGCAAGCTTTCTAAGCCCATGGTTAAGTCAATTTACGACCTCAAGGAACCGTTGGTAAATCCTCCTATGCCCACCAGCCAAGACCGCATTTTGGCGGCGATCGATGTTGGAACCAACTCAATTCACATGGTGGTTGCTCGAATTTTGCCCCTGTTGCCAGCGTTTACGGTGGTTGCGCGAGAAAAAACAACCGTGCGATTGGGCGATCGCTGCAAACAAACCGGACGGCTGACTCCAGAAGCGATGTCACGCGCGACGGCAGCCCTCAAGCGCTGCCAAGAAATCGCCAAAAGCCTAAACGCTGAACAGATCATCGCAGTTGCCACTAGTGCGGTGCGAGAAGCCCCAAACGGACGCGAATTTTTGCAACAGATCGAGGTTGACTTAGGGTTGTTAGTAAACCTGATTTCGGGTGCAGAAGAAGCCCGGAGAATTTATCTGGGTGTGCTTTCGGGGATGCAGTTTGACGATCAGCCCCGTGTGATTATCGACATTGGGGGCGGCTCGACAGAGTTAATTTTGGGAGACGGGCACGAACCTCGAACCCTGAGCAGCACCAAGGTAGGAGCAGTACGCCTCACCTCTGAAATGATCACCACTGACCCGATCGATTTAGCCGAATTTCAGGCTCTCCAGGCTTACATTCGTGGGATGTTAGAGCGCCCGATCGAAGAGTTGCAATCTCAGCTTCGCCCCCAAGAACGCCTGCGGATGATTGGCACATCGGGGACGATCGAAACCCTTGCCAGTCTCAACGCTCGCGAAAAGCTTGGGGCCGTTCCTACGCCGCTCAATGGCTACCAGATGACCCAAAAAGACCTGCGAGATTGGGTCAACCGTTTGCGAAGATTGAGCTACGCCGATCGCCTGCTCATTCCTGGGCTTTCCGACAAACGCGCAGAAATCATTCTTGCGGGGGCGATGATTTTGCTAGAAGCGATGACCCTGCTCAAGGTGGAATGCTTTGAGATCTGTGAGCGATCGCTACGCGAGGGGGTCGTTGTTGATTGGATGATTGCCCACGGCTTGATCGAAGATCGCCTGCGCTATCAAGGCTCAGTCCGGCAGCGCAGCGTGCTCAAAAATGCTCAAAACTATCGTGTCAACCTAGAACATAGCCAGCGAGTGGCCAAATTTGCCCTCGATCTTTTTGACCAAACCCAGGGCGTGCTGCACACCTTAAACACAGATGCTCGCGATCTACTTTGGGCGGCCGCAATTTTGCACAACTGCGGCCACCACGTCAGCCACTCTTCCCACCACAAGCATTCTTACTATCTGATTCGCCACGCAGAATTATTGGGGTTCACCGAGATCGAAATTGAAACGATCGCGAACCTAGCCCGCTATCACCGCAAGACCAGCCCCAAAAAGCGCCACGAAAACTATCGCAACCTGACCAGCAAAAAACATCGCCGCATCGTTGAACAGCTTAACTCTCTCTTGAGGCTGGCAGTTGCCCTCGATCGTCGGCAAATTGGCGCGATCACCGCCCTCCACTGTCATTATCTGCCCGATCAGCAAGAGATGCGTTTGCTGATCGATCCCACCGACCCGGCGGACGACTGTGCCTTAGAACTTTGGAGTGTAGATTATAAAAAAGGCAGCTTCGAGTCAGAATATGGCATCAAGCTCACACCCATCCTCAACCCTGTGCCCCTAAAACGCCCCTAAAACTGGCAAGCCCCACCGGATCGATCACAACAAAACCCTTACAAACCAGAGCCAAAGCCCCCAAACACCGAGAGGCTGCTCAGCAGAAAGTAGGCGAGTGCGGCCCCCCAATGCCACCTATCAAGAAGCCACTGCCGTACTCGTTCCAGCCGTGCTCTGATTTGAAGCTGTCGGGTGGGTTGGGAGTGGTGATTGTCACGGTGGGCTGGGGCGGGTTGGTGCTGGCGTAGAGTGAGATGGTCAGCGTGGAGATGACAATTAGCCCGATCGCAGACAGCAAGCCTGCCAGGTTAGCCATGTCTGTGTCGCGTAGGGGGCCGAGCTTGGCAAACGGGCCAAAAATCCAGAAACCGTGGGCCATTCCCACTTCTAGCCCCCGCCGCAAAGGTGATAGCCCTGCTCGATAGGCGGGTAGGGCGTTTAGATAGGCTCTGACGATCGGAGACGCATTAATCGGTGTAGCCAGGTTGCCATCTTGGATGTCGTACCCCGGAAAGACGACCTCACGATTTCGTGGGTCTCTGGGGTCACTATTGGCTTCTGGGTGCTTAAGGACTTGCATGAAAATTTTTATGGCGAGGTTGATAGTTAAAGATATTAGAGAGAGACGATCGTTGGATCATCAGCCCACGGATGCAAGAACGATCGTCCAGTTTGGGTGTTGGCAGTAATTTGGAAACCACTCGTTGACATTCAAGGTTTTTCTGTCCAACGGGAACAATGCACATGGGTAGAACAACCTTGCCCGTGCAAAATTACCGTGTAGGAGATGAGAGTAATGGCGATCGCAGAGAGTTTTAATATTGCGGATTCAGTGAAAAATGCTTTGCGTAACGCTTTAAAAGAGCGTGGTCATGTAAACATCTTGATTGCTGGTCGTAGTGGCGTTGGAAAGAGTACGCTCGTTAACGCGATTTTTCAAGGAAATCTAGCAACTACTGGTCAAGGTCGCCCGGTCACACAGAATACAAGAGAAATCAAGAAAGAAGGTGTTCCACTTTCCATCTTTGATACTCGTGGGCTTGAAATGGCGGACTTCTCCAAAACAGTTGGTGATGTGCGCTCATTTGTTTCTGAACGCGCCCGAAATACTGATCCGAAACAGCATATTCATGTTGCATGGGTTTGCATCGCCGAAGACCTGCGCCGTGTTGAGCCAGCAGAGGAAGAACTGGTCAAAATGCTTTCAGAATACATGCCCGTCATTGTGGTCATTACCAAAGCAAGAACTGACGGTGGATTCCGGGCAGAAGTTCAGCAAATTCTCCCGAATGCAAAGAATGTAATTCGCGTTCGAGCCGCCCAAGAAGAACTAGACGAAGGATTTGTTCTTCCCCCCATGAATCTACGTGAACTTGTAGACTTAACGATGCAAGTTGTCCCAGAAGGTTTGAAAAGAGCGTTCACGGCGGCTCAGAAAGTAGATATCAATCTAAAAAAAACACAATCTCATACGATCGTACTAACAGCCGCCGCTAGCGCCGCAGGAATAGCAGCAGCGCCGATCCCATTTTCTGATGCGATCGCAATTGTGCCGATTCAGATTGGAATGCTTGCTGGGATTTCAGCAACTTTCGGTTTGTCGATTGATGAAAGTTTTCTAACGACAATCGTAGGTAGCCTTGTAGCGGGAGCGGGTGGGACATTGGCAGGACGCGCAATTGTGTCGAGCCTTCTCAAATTTGTTCCTGGTGTTGGTTCTATCGCTGGTGGCGCTCTCGCAGCGACCACGGCAGCAGCACTGACTACAGCGTTTGGTGAGGCATACATTGCTGCATTGGAGATGTTGTTTGTTGATAACAATGGCGAACCGCCCACGCCTGAAGAAGTTGCGGAAGCCTTCAAGAAGAAGTATTCGCAACGTGCGATCGCAAAATAATGACTCATTGCATCAGTCAGCTTATCTCTGCTCCAATTCTGGCAAGCCTGGAGTAGGGTAAGCTGTAGCTATCGCATTCTTGAAGGAGAGACGTGATCATGGCATTAGATGAGGTGCTTTGTGCTGCGCGGCAACTCTCTGCGACGGAAAAGCTTGAACTGATTCGGATTCTGGCTGAGGATTTGGAAATGATGGAGGATATTTCGCCCTTGGAACCCTTCAAAACTTATGACTTACCAACTCCTTATGATTGTTTTGGGGCAGGTGCAATTTTGATGGAAGCTTTTAAGCCATCAGATGCGGGTCATGATAATTTATGCGGTTCCAGTATTCAACCACTAACCCAGCCCAAAATGAGTTTGACAGCTTACCGAGGCTCCCATTATTGCTGCATCGCGAAGAACAGAGCGTTGAATCGGTTGGGCTAGTGGATAGTGGAGCGACGGTTAATGTTTTGCCCTATGATTTTGGTCTTCAATTGGGTGGGGTTTGGGACGATCGCAGAGCCATAATTCAATTAGCAGGAAATCTCAGCAATCAGCCAGCGATGCCTTTCGCGGCGATCGCTCAAATTGGAAAATTTCCACCTACCGAATTACTCTTTGCCTGGGTGAAGCGTCCAAATACACCATTAATTCTGGGGCAAACGAATTTTTTTCTTGAATTTGATGTTTGCTTCTATCGTTCTAAATTGGAATTTGAAGTCAAGCCGAAATCCCCGTAGTCAGCCAGCTAACAACTCCAATGCAGCGGACGTGCAGCGTCTTCGCGCTTCATTTCAAGTTCTCTCGTCGCCGCTGATTGGGAACGTTGGATCATCAGCCCACGGATGCAAGAACGATCGTCCAGTTTGGTTGTCAAGCTCTGCCCCAGAGTTCTTTCTTTTGGCCCATCAAAAAAGGGCAGGCGCTTTGCCTACCCTTTAGACCTTAGAGTTAAAAACTTAGGGTAGAGACCCTAAATTGTCTAATCTTAGTAACGACGAGAGGAACGGTTGCCACCACCCGACCAGTTGCCACCAGAAGTTCCTCTTTCTTCACGGGGTCTCGCTTTGTTGACCTTGAGGTCACGACCCATCCACTCAGCACCATCCAAGGCTTCGATCGCCGCTGTTTCTTCGGCTTCGGTTTCCATTTCCACAAAAGCAAACCCACGCAGCCGGCCGGTCTCCCGATCGTCGGTAGCTGAACGCGCTTCACGGTTCCGTACTCAGCGAAGGTTTGGGTCAGGTCATCCTGCGTCACTTGATAGGACAGGTTGCCGACGTAAATTGACATAACGTATCTCCAAAATCAGGAAGTGTAGGGAGTTAGATTCGGAGAAACGTCGAAAAACGAATTACACAGCCGAAAATAAACCTTGATCTCAAGGCTAACACAGGTTTAGTGGGGCGTTAAGTTCGGATCTAGAAAGTACAGAATTGTTTACTAAACGAGGCAGCCTTGCTGCCCTTGGAGTAGAGCTATTTCCAATACCTTATCATTCTCGCCGTCTATCGACCCAAATTTCATGGAGAGGGAGAGGGGGTAAAGGTCGATCGGTGTGTGGCTCTGTGCATTTTGAGGGGATTTGCCCTGATAATTTCAGTGGTGTTGGTGAGCAAATTGAATATGACAAGCTTTTCGATCGGTCAGCCTGTGCGGGTAGGCTTGGTGGGTACGGGCTTTGCGGCAAAACTGCGGGCGGAGACGATTCAGGGAGAGCCGAGGGCGCAGTTGGTCGGGGTGGCGGGGCATACCCCCGAAAGGACGCAGGAATTTGGGCATATTCATCAGACTCAGGCTTTTAGCGTTTGGCAAGAACTGGTTGAAAACAGCAGCCTGGATCTAGTGATGATTTCTGGCGTAAACCGAGATCACGGAACGATCGCGCGGGCGGCGCTGCAAACCGGGAAGCATGTGATTGTTGAATATCCGCTTTCTTTGCAGCTTCAAGAAGCTGAGGAATTGATTGCGCTGGCGAAATCCAAAAATCTGCTGCTGCATGTGGAGCATATTGAACGGTTGGGTGGCGTTCACCAGGCGCTGCTCGTGTCTCTGCCTCAGGTGGGTACGCCGCTTTATGCACGCTATGCAACGGTGACACCCCAGCGCCCAGCACCGCGCAAGTGGACCTACCAGCCAGAGTTGTTTGGCTTTCCATTGGCGGGGGCGCTGTCACGGCTACATCGACTGACCCACGCTTTTGGAGAGGTGGCCACTGTCAGTTGTCAAAATCGCTATTGGCAGTTGCAAGATTCTGATCTGCAAAATTCCTATTATGCGGGCTGTCTTTGTGCGGCTCAGTTACGCTTTAGAAGCGGGTTGATCGCGGATGTGTTGTATGGCAAAGGTGAAGTAGCCTGGCAACCAGAACGCAAGCTAGAAGTGCAGGGCGATCGCGGCAGCTTGGTCTTTGATGGCGATGGAGGTGTTTTGATCAATGCAGAGGGCAGTCAGTCAATCGCGGTGGGTGAGCGTCGCGGCTTATTCGCCAAAGACACCACGGCTGTATTAGATCATCTGCTTGAGAACACGCCACTCTATGTCACGGCAGAAGCCAGCCTATACACCTTACGAGTCGCCGACGCAGCCCAACGATCGGCAGAAACCAACCAAACGATCGAGCTATAGTTCACCCAAGTTCACCCGTCCAAGTTCACCTGTACCCATAGGGAGTCTATTTAAGGCATGGCACAGCAGTCTCCCAGGGTTGACGTGAGGAAGATCTTGATTTTCACCCCTCATCCCTCACCGCCCCAACTTATTCGGCACTCCCTCACACCCCCCTGGAATGGTAGCTCTCGTTTTTGAGCCACCCCAAGCACAGCAATAATATCGCTGCTCCGGCGACAGATCTTCTGCCTGGGTGAAGTCGGCATTCTCGACTACCGCCCCGGTCTGAGCACCGCTTTTATAGTCGGGTGGTTCTACTCGACTGCGTGGTGAGGCATTTTCTGCACTGCCATAGAAGAGGCGTGTCCCGTTGAAGTCGGCTCCTCGCAGACGGGCCCCACAGAGAATGGTGCGGGCGAGGTTGGCTTTGACGAGATCGCAGTGATCGAGATTTGCGCGAATCAGATTGGCTTCACTCAAATCAGTCCAGCGCAGGTCGGTGTCGGCCAGGTTTGCTGCTGCCAACATCACGCCTAGGTCGATCACTCTGACCCCATAGTTACGGTCTTCTGCATAGCCGCCAGAGCCGTCGAGAATGGCTCGCCCCAGTCGCCGATCGCGCTTGAGGGGCGACAACAATCTGGCGCGCGAGAGAAATCGCAGAATTTTGGCCTTTCCGGCTCCATCTACACTGCTGAGAATGGCGGCGGTGCGCCCTTCAGCGATCGCGCGTTCTTGGGGCCAGTCTTCGAGCAATCCTTCGTCATCGAGAACTAGATCAGAAATGCCCTGAAAATAGGTGTCGATCGTTTGTTGTTGGGTGATGGTGTTTTGCTGAATCGTCAAATCTTTGGAGATGATGTATTGTCGCCAGGCGATGTAGACCGCCAAAATTGCGATTAAAATTTGCCCCAATGCCCCAAACACTTCGCCCAGCGCCCCGATCGCATCCCAGTTTAGTTGAGCGTACCAGGCCAGCAGAACGCGCCCAAAGCCTGCCAGCTTGAGCAAACCAATCAGAGAAACGGTTAGCCCGATCGAGGCGAGGAACACCGATCCTTCTCGTTCGGTGAACAGTTCTGCCACGATCGGACGCAAAATCGGATAAATCATCCGGGTTGAGAGAATCAGCGTCACGATTGCCCCCGCCAACACCAGCCAAAAACTATTGGTGAACAATCCCACGGTCAGCAGGGCGATCGCCACCAGCAAAATCAGCGAAATTGCGGGCTGCACTTCAGGCATCGCGGGAAATTTTTGCGGGCTTCCGGGCCAACTGGCGGCAGTTTTTTCTCTGGCAATCTCTGCTGTGGGTGACGGTTGAGAAACTATGTAGGTCTGATCGCCAGTTTGAGCACCGTTTTGTTCTGGGCTTTTTTGTAGGTCGGATAAATTGGGGTCGATCGTCATGCTGATCTGAAGGCTATGCTACGCATTTGCCCTATCCTACTCGCTTCCAGCAGACTGTAGCGCTTCCTCGTGGAAGGAATTGATTTAACTAATGATTAATCAAGTCGTGAATGGGATATTTGACAAACTCCCAGGCTGTGTATCTATGGGATAAATTGATGCCCATCGCGGACTTCACCAGGTAGATTCCGTAGAGGCATAGGAGAATTAGCAGCGATCGCGTTAAATATTTCATCATTCACAGCGCCATGCAGTACTCTAATCTCCACGGCTAAGGCGACGCTTCCGTGAACTCAGAACCTCAAAGATATGTCATCCGCGCAAAATTTTAGTGCAAATCAAGAGTTTTAGAGTATTAATATTGCTGTGGCTTTGCTCAGACGCACTGACGAACGGCGAAACCACTGTCATTCTTTGGGTTGCATCTCAGTTTTATCAATGTCGTGTGCGGGAGTTGAAGTATGAGTTACGCGGGTAAAGATTACCAACCGTCAGTGATGGAACTGGCTCGCTCAGGCAATTTTAGAGCGATCGCCTACTGGCTCAATGTGTTTCTCTTGCCTCACAACCTCTACGCACGGGTTGAGGCAGCCCCCCAATCGGGATGTTTGCAGGTGCTGGTTGAGTTTCACCCGTCGCCAGAGCACGATGCCAAATCGCCCGAATTTCGCAGTAGTCTTGTGCGGTTTATCTGTCACCATCTCTGGAAACTCAATTCTGAGGTGATCGAAGGTGTACAGGTGATTGCGCGGTTTGTGGGCAAGCCGCAGGTGCTCTGGCAGCAGTCAGTCCGGGTGATGTCTCCGGCGAGGCGGGCAAAACTAGGACGGCTGCCAACCCGCGATCGCATTTCTGCCGATCGCCTCTCTTCAACGCAGCTACGATCGCGGGTGCAGCAGGTCACACGGCAGAAGGTACAGTTTCGAGCACTGCGATCGCTAATGCTCACGGGGACAACCGCCGCCGCCTTTATCATTGGCTGCTGGCTGGGCTATAGCGATGCCCCCACCGAACAAACCAGCGCTTCTGCGTCCTCGATCGCCCTCTCCTCACCCCTTCGCCCAGATACGATTTTGACAGCGCTGGGCAGCCTTTCGGTAGAAAAACAGGAGGAGGTGGCTGATCCAAACGATCCTACGGCTACCCTGATGTTTGGCGGCGATGTCGCGCTGACCGATGCCTACACCGAGCAGGTGGGCGCAGACCAAAAATGGGCTTTTGCAGCGCTAAAAGAATTTCGTGAGGCGGATGTGGCGATGGTTAACCTCGAATCTCCGTTCACAACTGCCACTACGCCCTTGCCCGACAAAGAATATAACTTCAAGATGAACCCCTCCGAGGTGCAAGTCTTGAGCAATGGGGGCGTTGATATTGTCAATTTGGCCAACAACCACTTGATGGACTATCAGACCACAGGGTTGACTGAAACCCTGAAAACCCTGGACGAATCTGGCATTCACTATGTGGGAGCCGGACGCAATACCCAAGAAGCCCGCCGACCCGAAATCATTGAGGTCAAAGGTCAGCGAATCGCCTATTTGGGATATTATGACGCAGATTTTCAGGCGGCGGGAGACACCAAGGGTGGCACAAATGCTCGCCAAAACGATCGTGTCGCTGCTGATATTAAAGCCATTCGCGATCAGGTAGATTGGGTCGTCGTGAACTATCACTGGGGGGTCGAATTGGCCAAATATCCCACCGATGCCCAAATCGATCTGGCACACTTTACGATCGACCAGGGGGCAGATTTAGTCGTCGGACATCATCCCCATGTGCTTCAGGGGGCAGAAATTTATAAGGGGCGAGCGATCGCTTATTCCTTGGGAAACTTTATTTTTGGGGCGAGTGCTCGCAGCGATTACGACACTGCCGTCCTCAAGGTGGGGCTCAAAGACAAACAAATGAAGGTCGAGTTTTTGCCCGTCGAGGTGAAAGACTACCAGCCTCAAGTGGTAGACGGCGATCGCGGCACTGAGATTTTGAACCAAATCGAAAATGTGTCTGACATTTTTCAGGAACCCCTGCGATCGCCAATGGTGTTGGATGCGCGCTCGAATACCATTTTGTCTGCGCCGCCGAAGCCGACCCCGGCTCCCGCCGCACCGATCGATTCCCCTGAGCCAACCCATTCTGAGCCTCAGCCCGACGAAACACCTGCTTTAGACGATGCGCCGCAGCCCTTTGAGTCGGGCACTCCGGCTCCACAGACCGAAGCGCCATCGAGCACTCAACCCTGGAAGAACGATGCCTTTATTTCGGCTCCGAGTCCGATGGTGGCTCCTGATGCAAGTCCGAGTCCGACGATCGTAGCCCCGGATGGAATTGCACCGATACAAGCCGCTCCAGATCCGACGTTGACCCCCGGCGGAACTGGAATTATAGAAACCGCGCCGGATGCAACTGCGCCCATGCCAATGGTCGTGCCGGAGACAACGCCAGCGCCAAGTTCGGAAGTGCCGCCCAACCACCAAGGAGACGCTACGATCGACTCCGATCACCTAGAAGTTGCGCCTTCTCCTAAGCCGCTCAATAGCCTAGAGCCAATCAAAAAACGCTATGCCGAGTCTTCTTCTACCTCAGACTCAGAAGTGGCGGCGATTTTTCTGACCAGAGAGTAAACCAGTGAACACTAGATTCTCTGACAACTTGCTACGCTATTAGCCAACGATTCATCAGGAATAGTGCCTGTGTTTGAAATCGCTTTTCGACGACAGCAATATGACACCTATATTCTCAGTGACCAGGCAGCCCAATCGCGATTGGAGGTGGTTCCCGATCGCGGTGGCATCATCACCAGTTGGCAGGTGAAGGGTCGAGAATTGCTCTACATGGATACGGCGCGGTTTGCCGATCCAGCGCTTTCGGTGCGGGGTGGCATTCCGATTTTGTTTCCAATTTGTGGCAATCTGCCTGACAACACCTACACTCACAAGGGGCAAACCTATACCCTCAAGCAGCACGGGTTTGCGCGAGACTTGCCCTGGGAAGTGCTCGATCGGGCGACTCAAGATTCTGCCAGCATTACCCTGGGTCTGAGTAGTAGCGATCAGACTCGTGCCGTTTACCCATTCGATTTTTTGTTGGAGTTTACATACACGCTGCAAGGTGGCATGTTGTCAATTCAACAGCGATTTACCAATCGATCGAGTGAGACGATGCCGTTCTCGATCGGGTTTCATCCCTATTTCTTATCGCCTGACAAAAATCAACTGCGCTTTGAGCTTCCATCTACCGAAGCGAAGGATCATCAAACGCAAGCCGTTTACCCGTTTTTTAATGCGTTTGACTTCGATCGTGACGAAATCGATTGGGCCTTTCTGCAACTCAATAGCCAGGTCGCCAGTGTCGCCGACCTCAGCCGCCATACAAGATTGATGCTCAACTACAGCGATCCATTTTCGATCCTGGTTTTTTGGACGGTCAAGGGCAAAGATTTTTATTGTCTAGAACCGTGGAGTGCAGGCCGCAATGCCTTAAACACGGGCGATCGCCTCCTTTATTTGGAACCTGGAGCCAGCTTAGACACAGGAGTAGATCTGACGGTAGAGTTTAGCTAAGGAAGGTGGATTCAATCATTCCGTCCACTGCAAAGTTGTCTTGCCCTCACTCCAGCCTTCTCCCAATCTGGGAGGGGGCGCAGGAGTCCGGTTCCCCTGCTCCCAACTTGGGAGCAGGGGTGAGGGGAGGAGGCAGATCTCCGACATTGATAAATCCACGCTCCTAACCTCCCAGGCTGCACTTTAGTCTGGGAAGGCCAGCCCAGTTTTGGGATCGCGAATGTATAAACCTAAGACCAATGAGTCTAAAACTTGATCCCAAACAGGGGTGAAGCGATCGGCTTGGTCTGCCCAATAGTCGAATGTGATCAGACATTGAATGTTGGAGCCTAGCCCGATGCAAATGCGAGAAAATGCTTCCCGGCGATCGTCTGCGTCAATGAATTTGATCTCCGTCCAAGCGATGCGGACGGTCTGACGCTTGAGTGTGATAATTTCGCCAGTGGCGATCACTTCGCGTTCGTCGTCAGCCACAATCTTCTTGAGCGTATGCTGTAGGGGGAATAAGCTCCAATCTGTGACGGGGAGGCGATGGAAGGACATCTCTAGACGGCAATCATCATTGGGAGGCTTGCGATCGAGAAACTTAAACGATTTTTCATCGGATTCAAAATACCAATCTTGAGGAACATCAAACCGGACGGAACCCCGATCGGCAACAAAAATTTTGTATCCCGGTTTAGACTGCCAGCGATGATCTTCTTTGAGTTCGAGGGTTTTTTTGATCCACCGCAGATCGTCTTTTTTTCGCTTTGCCATCGTTTTTCCTCAGGTCTTTTTGCTAAAGTCTAAACTCAACTCAAACTAATTTCAGTTTTGTCACTAAGCTATCTTTAATCCTAATTTGAGAGTTGCAATGAGTCGATCTTCTAATTCGAGAAGTGTTGTTTATCTGGTAGTTTTGTCTCTGACGATGATCGTGTGGCTGCTGAGGGGCATCGGGCTTTTGGCTTTTGTTCCTGGCTTTATTTTGTGGATTTTGATCGGGTTAACGATCGGGTTAACGATCGTTAATATTTGGCTAGAAACTCGCTAAGCAAGGCTCAAAACTCCTATAAAAATCGCTTTTTATCTAATTATTTCTTATCTAATTATTTAGGCGATGTGCCACTATTTTCTCCCCTCATTCCCCCACCCTCTCCGACCGATGCAGAAGGGGAGCCAAGCCAGCCTGAAAGGATGTTTGAACAGTATAATTTGAACAGTATAAAAAGCTGCCTCACTGCGTTCTATATCGCCCCAACTTCCAGTTTGGGGGCGGATGAATGCCAGAATGATATGTTTCAAACCTCCTCTGCAAGCAATCCTGAGTTTTGCAATGTTGCCTCGCGGGTTTCACCTCAAAATTTGCATCAAAATTTACAAAAATTCATAATTTGCAATCGAACAAACCTCTCTTCTGGGTGATTGTGTTCTACCTGCAAATTGTAATAATCATTGACATCAAGAGTAATTGCGCTATTAGAGCCTGAGTATTACAACTTAAACTGATATGACTTCTGTAACTCCCACTCGTGGACAGCTAGAACGAACCCTTTCTCAACGAATTCAAGCCCTCTATCGCACTCAACTTGGGCAGCAACCCAGTCGAGTGCAGTGTCAGATCTTTGATGGCAAAGTCGTGATTATTTTAGAAGACTCGATTACCAAACCCGAAAAGGTTTTGGTTGATAACGGTCAAGAAGAACTCGCTGAAAAAGTTCGAGATGATTTGGATAAAGCAATGCATCCTCAACTCAGCGAATTGATTCGAGAAATTGTGGAGATTGATGTGGTTGATATTCTGAGTGATGCCACCTTCGAGACAGGGCGGACGGGCACGATCGCAGTATTGGCAGATGCGCCCCAGCTTCGAGAGTCTCAGAGCAACCGCCGTTCTAGAGGAGAGAGCGCACCCCTAGATGACGAAGAATAGCGGTCTGTAAATCGGCTAGATCGTAAGGTTTAGAGAGGTAATCATCGCAACCCGATTCAAGGATCAGTTCGCGCTCTTCGTTTCGAGCTAGAGCCGTGAGCGCAATGACTGGAATGCTTGCTGTTTGGGGCGATCGCTTCAAACAGCGAATGACTTCTGCCCCATCCATTCCTGGCATCAGCACATCCATCAGCACCAAGTCGGGCAGTTTGTCTTGAATCAGGCTCAGCGCTGTCTCGCCATCGATCGCTGTCACTAATTGACAGTCAATCACTTCTAGCAATTGGTATTCGAGCAAAAGAAGATTGTCCTGGTTGTCATCCACAGCTACAATAAGAGGCTTTTTATAGGAAGCGCTGTTCATATGCATTGAGGGCATTTAACCTGCAAGTGGGTGGTGCTCAATCAATCTATAAATCTGGTAGCTGCAAGGCACTTGTGGAGCGGCTGAAGAGGCGCTTCTACACCAGTGATTTGCAGTGATCTTGAAGAAGTTTTGCAGGGTTCTCTTCTTTGCTAATAGAAGCCTGCAATCTGCTGGGCGGCCAGTGATTAGGAGATTTCTAGCCAACAACTTACTCGCTATCTTCGACTTCGCTCAGCTAGCTCGCCCTGGGCGAAGTCAGAGAGCAAAGGTCGGAGGGTAAGCTCTTTTTTAGAAAGCGCCTAAGATTTAGCGGCATTGCTGAAGTTTAGATATGAACCGTCAAATTTATCCTAGCCCTAGCCCTCTCCTTTTGGAAGGGAGGGAACAAGATCTCTGGCTCTCTTCTCCGTCAAAGAAAAGGGCGGGCGAGTGCTTTGTCCCGCTTTATGAGGCGAGCAGTTCTTACTACATTTAACCAGAATCTGCAAATATTATTAGTGTTTGTTGTCACAATGTCAACACTTGATAACATTGTGAAGTGCTGATTTGTCGCCAAAGATACCTGTCTTTTGTAGAAATTGAAGCGGGTCGATCGTGCCCAAAAACACATTTATAATTCGTCATGAATCGTGGCAACATGACGATGTTTTAAGAGAGAATGAACGAGAACAAATTGAGGACGGCAGCGGCACAAACTTGCTGAGATCTGCAACTTAACTTGTAGATCTTTGAACAACGTTTTTAAGCAGACGCTGCTGTTTTTGGCTGTCTGATTTTTAACAGGAGGTGTGGGTAATGGGTATCGCTACGACCAACCCAACAACTGGAGAAACGCTGACCACTTTTGAATCGCTCACCCCGCCAGAGATCGAAGCCAAGCTCGATCGCGCCCATCAGACATTTCTCGACTATCGCACGGTCTCCATGCAGCAGAAGGCCGCCTGGCTAACCCGCACCGCCGAAATCTTGGAAGAAGATCGCGATCGCTTTGGCAAACTGATGACCCTGGAAATGGGCAAACCTCTGAAGGCAGCGATCTCCGAGGTCGAAAAATCTGCGTGGGTCTGTCGCTTCTATGCTGAGAATGCCGCGACCTTTCTGGCAGATGTGCCCATCCAAACAGACGCAGCCCAGAGCTTTGTGCGCTACCAACCCCTGGGAGTGATTTTGGCGATCATGCCGTGGAATTTCCCCTTTTGGCAGGTGTTTCGCTTTGCCGCTCCCGCGCTGATGGCGGGAAATGTGGGGTTACTCAAACATGCGTCGAATGTGCCCCAGTCTGCCCTGGCCATTGAGGAGATTCTTCACCGGGCTGGCTTTCCCACGGGGGCCTTTCAAACTTTGCTGATTGGGGCTGACCCGATCGCCTCTCTGGTGGCAGACGATCGCATCAAAGCTGCAACCCTCACAGGCAGCGAACCCGCAGGCATTAGCTTGGCGACGGTGGCTGGCAAGCACCTCAAAAAAGTAGTGCTCGAACTGGGCGGCAGCGACCCGTTCATCGTTATGCCGAGTGCCAATCTAGAAATGGCCGTCTCGACAGCAGTGACAGCCAGAATGATCAACAATGGACAGTCTTGCATTGCCGCCAAGCGATTTATTGTGGCAGAAGCGATCGCCGATGAGTTTACCGATCGGCTGGTTGAGAAATATCGGGCGCTGACCGTGGGCGACCCCCTGTTGCCAGAGACCGACATTGGCCCCCTGGCAACCCCTAGCATTCTCCAGGAAATCGATCAGCAAGTTACAAACGCAGTCAGCCGGGGAGCGAAAGTGTTGATCGGGGGAAAGGCGATCGCCGATCATCCGGGTAACTTCTATCTACCGACGATTTTGACCGAGATTCCGGCGGGCAGCCCCGCCGAGACCGAGGAGATTTTTGGCCCGGTGGCGCTGCTGTTTCGCGTTCCTGACCTAGAGTCCGCAATTCGCCGTGCCAACCATTCGCCCTTTGGGTTGGGGGCCAGCGCCTGGACCCAAGACGCAACAGAGCGCGATCGCCTGATTCAAGAAATCGAAGCGGGTTCTGTTTTTATCAATGGCATGGTCAAGTCTGACCCGCGCTTACCCTTGGGGGAATTAAGCGATCGGGCTATGGGCGCGAGTTGGGTCGCGAAGGCATTCATGAATTTGTCAACATCAAAACAGTATGGGCAAACCCTGGTTGATTGGCAAAACCTTGCCCCTCATCCCTCAATTCTTTCTCCCACCAGGGGAGAAGGGAAGTCAGAAAAGTAACCTTGGGTTTAGAGCGACTCTCCTGCTCTGGGAGAGAGGTTGGGGTGAGGACCTTCTGGGTTTGGTCAGTCAACCAGGGGCAAACCTTAAAAACTAACGCTTCACCCTCGCAGTCGATTAACTTTCAATCAGCAAAACAGTTTCAGAGGAACAGCAACATGGGCGATTTGAACACAGCAGAACTTCTGGTTCGCTGCCTAGAAAATGAAGGAGTGAGGTACATTTTTGGTGTACCGGGTGAAGAAAATTTGGACGTGCTAGAAGCGCTAAAAAGTTCTTCGATTCAGTTCATTACGACTCGACACGAGCAGGGTGCTGCCTTTATGGCGGATGTCTATGGACGACTCACCGGGCAGGCGGGCGTTTGCCTCTCGACTCTGGGGCCGGGCGCAACGAACTTGATGACGGGTGTGGCCGATGCCAACCTCGATCGTGCCCCGCTTGTGGCCATTACGGGGCAAGTGGGTACAGATAGAATGCACATCGAATCTCACCAATACCTCGATCTGGTGGCGATGTTTGCCCCAGTCACCAAGTGGAACGCCCAGATCGTTCGCCCTAGCAACACGCCAGAGATTGTTCGTAAAGCCTTCAAGCTGGCCCAATCTGAGAAACCGGGAGCCGTGCATATTGACTTGCCCGAAAACATTGCCGCCATGCCAGCCTTGGGCAAACCGTTGACGACCGATCACACGGAGAAAACCTACGCATCTTTTCACAGCATCCAGTTGGCAGCGATCGCCATTGCTGAGGCCAAAAATCCGTTGATTTTGGTTGGCAATGGAGCCATCCGCGCCCATGCCAGCGACATGGTAACTCAGTTTGCCACTCAGTTAAATATTCCCGTTGCCAATACCTTCATGGGCAAGGGCGTGATTCCCTATGAGCATCCGTTGTCTTTGTGGGCGGTGGGTTTGCAGCAGCGAGACTATATTAGCTGTGGGTTTGATCAGGCAGATTTAGTGATTGCGATCGGCTATGACCTGATTGAATATTCTCCTAAAAAGTGGAACCCTGAAGGCAAAACACCGATTCTGCACATTGACACCACTGCTTCGGAGGTAGACAGCAGCTACATCCCCATCGCCGAAGTGGTAGGCGATATCTCAGATGCCCTGCAAGAAATTTTGCAACGGTGCGATCGTACCGATAGACCAGAACCGCAGTCCTTAAATCTGCGGGCCGACATTCGCGCTGACTACGCCGAATATGCAAAGGATGAGGGCTTCCCGATCAAGCCGCAGAAGATCATCTACGATCTGCGCCAGGTGATGGGCCCCGACGATATTGTGATTTCTGATGTCGGAGCGCACAAAATGTGGATGGCCCGCCACTACCATTGTCACCGTCCCAACACTTGCATTATTTCTAATGGGTTCGCCGCAATGGGGATTGCCATCCCAGGGGCGATCGCTGCCAAACTCGTCCATCCCCAACACAAAGTCGTCGCGGTGACGGGCGACGGTGGTTTTATGATGAACTGTCAGGAATTGGAAACTGCGCTGCGAGTCGGCACGCCTTTTGTCACGATCATCTTCAACGACGGGGGATATGGGCTAATCGAATGGAAGCAACACAACCACTTTGGTCATTCTTCGTTTATCAAGTTTGGCAACCCCGATTTTGTCAAATTTGCCGAAAGTATGGGGCTAAAGGGCTATCGAATTGAGTCCTGCGCCGATCTGATTCCTACCCTTAAGGAAGCGCTAGCCCAAGACGTTCCTGCGGTGATCGATTGCCCGGTTGACTATCGCGAGAATCTACGGTTTAGCCAGCGATCTACCGATCGCAGTTGTCCGATTTGAGGAAAGAGGGAGGAAGCTCGATCGAGAAAGGAAGGCGTTCGTCTGTCAAACTGAATTTTAAGAAGCGCTATGTCTTGCTGCTTCTAGCGAAGCCAACCCCTCATCCCTCAGAAATTATGCAGCTTGATATTCGCCTGTTGGTCTTAGATATTGACGGCACGATCGCGGGCAAGTCGAATGCTATCAATGAATCGGTTTTAAAGGCAATCCGGGCGGCTCAGGCAAAAGGTGTCCAGGTGGCGATCGCCACGGGTCGTATGTATCGATCTGCCTTGCGGTTCCATCAGACGGTGGGTTCTACGTTGCCGCTAGTCGCCTACCAGGGAGCTTGGATTCAAGATCCAGTCACCGAAACGGTGCATCGGCATTGGGCGGTTCCTCGCGCACGGGTGTCGGCACTGCTCGACTATTTTGAGCAGTCAGAATTGCGATCGCTGCTTTCGGTGCATTTTTATATTAATGATCAGCTATACGTGCGAGATGTCACGCCAGAAACGCAAGCCTACTCAGAACGATCGGGCATTCAACCGATTCCCGTTGGCGATCTACGAACCACCCTGGCGATCGAGCCGACCAAAGTTTTGGCGCTGAGCGACGATACCGATTTGATTACGAATCTTTTAGGTTCGTTGCAAAAGCAATACACCCCCGCCGAACTTTATCTAACAAAGTCGGTAGCTACTTTCTTTGAAGCCACCCACCCCGAAGCCACCAAAGGGTCAGCCGTCCGCTATCTTGCCGAAGATTTGCTCGGCCTTCAGGCAGAAAACGTGATGACGATCGGTGACAACTTCAACGATGTAGAAATGCTCAAGTATGCCGGAACTGGCGTAGCGATGGGCAATGCACCTGAAGCAGTGCAAACGATCGCCCAGTGGGTAGCTCCTTCTGTAGAGGAGGACGGAGCCGTCGCGGCGATCGAAAAATTCTTGCTGTGATTTTTACTGAAGCTTGAAGGGCAGGGTAGACCTGAATCTGGTCTAGTCTGAAAACCCTTTAAAATCAGGAAGAGCACCGACGACTGGCCGTGTTTCGTCTCGGTGCTCTCGCTGGTTCGCTCCTCACACACCAATAATATACCTGAGCCACAGGGGTTTGTCACTCCCCTGATAGATAACAATAAGTTATGACATCAGGATGACAGAACTCACCCCTGCGTCTTGGCTCATAGCCTTGGCTCATAGCTCAGGCGGGGCAAAAACCCCCAATCTTTCTTCTAGTAAAGCTTTCAGCAAAATTTGCGTCATCCAGATTAGAGCCAGCCTAGCGTGAGACTGGGCGATCGGTTCCCCAAAAATGCGGCAGGTGCGATGGAAGCTTTGAAAACTTTGGGCCAGGGCGATCGCCAACTGCCAGTCAGACTGATGGCTCTGGGTCGCTGGGGGGGCATATAGCTGATCGCAGGTGCGATCGCCTGCCCAATCAAATTTCGTTCGTTGGGGTGCACCCACCTGGGTTGCCCCTCTAACCAAACCCCAGAGGTTTCTCTTGAAAGTACTTCTAGCCATCCTGCCTCCTGCCCCAAACGCAGCAAAGCGCAACACCGAGCGTGAATATACTGACAGGTGAATTTGGCTTCATTAAGTTCTGATGAGGCATCGGTTGCCCAATCTTTTTTTTGCGAAAGATGACGCATTTGTAGCGACTTCTGGATGAAGAATTGTAACCAAATCGCAAAACCTCGATCGCTCACCTTAAACTCCAACCAACCGTGCTCGGTTGCTATAACCGTAAATTCACTGAGAATAGATTGGGAAATTTCTAGAGGAGTGGTCGCAACTTCATCAATTGTCATACGGAATCGCTCTGCAATTTGATACGCCAGCTTCGCTGCCTCTCTCAGTGAGCCAGAGGTTTGCTTGAGGGCGATCGCAGATTGATAGCTCACCAGAGATGTATGACTCTTAACCTGTCTGAGCGGAATGCTTTCCTGCCGCAGATTGCCTTCGCCCCTCCAAGCCACCTCAGCATCTTGGCTAATAAGCACTTTTTTTACCCCAACCTCCCCCTTTAGATAGAGGGACTGGCCTATTCTGTCCAGTAACAATGTGCGAAATGTGAAATAAGTAATCTTATGTAGGCTACAATTCATGATATTTACGGTTGATGCTCTGAGGTGGGATTAGTTTGGGTCGAAAGTCCTCATGTTTCAGGCGTAGTTCTGGCGCTTAGTAGTTACAATTACTGAGATCAGGCTACAAAAGACTGGCGAGTTCGACCTCGGTTCAGATTTAGCAAAAACTCTAGGAGCTAGCTGATCGATAGGTCAAAGCTCCGTTTCTGCCAATTACTCAGTGACTTGTCAAAGTCCTTACATTGTTCTCCAACAGCTTTAACTTATGTACTCAGTATCCACCCAGCAAAACTCAGAAGCGTCTCGTCCCTTTTTGACCTGGCAGCGAATTATCGATTGGGCGCAGGAGCACTATCGGGTTCGGTCTTTCAGCAAAGATGAGCGCATTCCCGCCCGCCCCGGGCTGTTGTATCTCGTTCAAAAGGGAGCAGTCAGACTCGTGGGAACGGCTCAGGTCAACGCGACGGGTAGTAACGCCTCTCGTCTAGCTAGAATCAGCCCAGAGGAAGCTTTCTTAGGATTTGTCGGTGCAGGGCAACCCTTTGAAATTGTGGCCCAGTCTCCCTTCACGCTGCAAAGCTACGCTCACGTTGATCAAACATCCGTGGTTTGGATGTATTGGCACGATCTCGATAACTGGCCCCACTTCCGCCGCGAAGTGTTAGATGCCTTTCGCTATCAGCACCAGCGCAAACTTCTGTGGTTGAGCACCCTAGGGCAGCGTAGAACCATCGATCGTCTCCTCGGCTTCCTAACCCTGCTGATCGAGGAATACGGCGAACCGACCGAAGATGGCTATTGCCTACCCTTTCCGCTGACCCATGCTCAGATTGGTAGCGCGATCGGCTCTACTCGCGTCACTGTTACCCGTCTGATGGGCAAACTTCGCCAAAAGGGGATGATTCGCACCCAGGGCGACAATTTACTCTGCCTGCCCACTGATTCAGTGCTGACCACCAGAAACACCCAGAGTCAGGGTTAATCTGGAGTCCGAGGGGCAAACCCGAAAAGTAAGGCTCGCTAACGAGTTTTAGTAGGGGCAGGGCATTGCCCTGTCCTGTGCGCCAATCGAATTCCGACCCCTGCTTAGGTAGGGTGCGATGTACTTAAAACGCTTTATCAAAACCAAAAAGGCAGAGAGATAGTTAAACTCTCTGCCTTTTGTATGCCTAATAAAATTGCGCTATCAACGTAGGGCTGGTGCTTGCCGCACGTCTCCCCAGGCTTGGGCAATAGGTTCGACCTGCTGGTGTGCCAGAGTGGGAACCTGATCTCGCAGACGAGCGGTGAGTTGCTGCGTTTTGGAGTCGTAGATCTGAGTCAGCAGCTTAGGGTAGAAGCCAATGCCGATAATGGGAACCAGCAAACTAGCGATAATAAAGACTTCTCGCGGCTCGGCATCCACCAAAACTTCGTGGGACGTGAGTTCTTTGTTCTCTGGACCGTAGAAGATTTCGCGCAGCATAGAGAGCAGATAAATCGGCGTGAGAATGACCCCGATCGCCGCCAGCCCGACCACAATAATGCGGAAGGTGAGGCTATAGGCATCACTGGTGGCAAACCCAACAAACACCATCAATTCTGCGACAAACCCGCTCATTCCTGGCAGCGCCAGAGACGCAAGCGAACAAGCGGTAAACATTGAGAAGATTTTGGGCATCTGTTTGCCAACGCCGCCCATCTCATCAAGCATCAGGGTGTGGGTACGATCGTAGGTGGCCCCCACCAAAAAGAACAGACTCGCCCCAATCAGCCCGTGGGACACCATTTGCAGCACCGCCCCACTCAGCCCCAAATCGGTAAATGAAGCGATGCCAATCAGCACAAACCCCATGTGGGAGATTGAAGAATAGGCGATCTTACGCTTCAGATTGCGTTGGGCAAAGGAGGTAAGCGCTGCGTAGATAATATTCACTACGCCCAAAATCACGAGAGCCGGGGCAACGGTGGCATGGGCAGCGGGCAGCATTTCGGCATTCATCCGAATCAGTGCGTAGCCGCCCATTTTCAGCAAAATGCCCGCCAGCAACATATGAACGGGAGCCGTCGCTTCTCCGTGGGCATCGGGGAGCCAAGTGTGTAGGGGAATAATCGGCAATTTGACGGCGTAGGCAATCAAAAAACCTGTGTAAACCCAAAGCTGGAAGTTGAGCGGAAAATCTTTGGCTGCCAGCGCCCGAAAGTCAAACGTTACCGTGTCGCCGTAGAAGGCCATCGCCAAGCCTGCGACGAGAATGAACAACGAGCCACCAGCCGTATACAAAATAAACTTCGTTGCTGCATAGAGCCGCTTTTTGCCGCCCCAAATCGACAGCAAAAAGTAAATGGGCACTAGTTCCAATTCCCACGATAGGAAGAACAGCAGCATATCTTGTACCGCAAACACGGCGATCTGACCGCCAAACATGACCAGCATCAGAAAGTAAAACAGACGCGGCTTGAAGGTGACAGGCCAGGCTGCCAAAATGGCCAGAGTGGTGATAAAGCCGGTGAGCAAGATCAAGGGCATCGACAAACCATCTGCCCCCAGGGACCAGTTCAGATCGAGTTGAGGAACCCAGGGATAGCTCTCGACCAGTTGGAGACCCGGATCAGAGAAATTGTACTGTGTGTAGAAGGCGTAGACGATCAGGGCGAAATCAATCAGCCCCACGATCAGCGAGTACCAGCGAACGGTTTTGCCGTCTTTGTCTGGCAGGATAGGAATCAAGAGGGAGGCTGCGATCGGAAACAAAATGATCGTCGTCAGCCAGGGAAAGTTGGCGGTTAGCATTCTAATCTTTAGGGTTCAGTTATGAGGCACTTGAGAATTTTGCTGAAAAGCTTGTGATTTGTCCCAGAGAGTAGCGGTTGACTGCTAGCAGAATTTTATCGATCCACGATCGCTTGACAGCCAACCTCCCATAACTTCTTTAGGTTTTAGGTTGCACCAGAGAAGATCACCAGCCCTAACACCGCGACGAAGATGATCAGCGCGTAAAACTGGGCCCGACCATTCTCGAAATACTTCAACCCTTCGCCAGAAAGCAAGGTGGCTAGCCCGGCCAGGTTGACGACTCCATCCACTACCTTAGAATCCACTTCTAGAACCTGACGAGCCAACCGACGGCTGCCTCTGACAAAAAGCTCGTCGTAGATCTCGTCAAAGTACCACTTGTTGAGGGACAGGTTGTAGAGGAAAGGAATTTTGGCGGCGATCGCGCTTGGATCGATCTTGCCTCGCAGATACATCAGCGAAGCCAGGGTGATGCCGATCAGCGAAATGCCCACCGAGCTACCTGCCATCACATAGAACTCAGACAGTCCTTCTGCTTCGGCGGCGAGGTGAACGGCTTCGCCAGGTGCGTGAATAAAGGCTTCAAAGTAATTGCCGAAGGGCGTGCCGACCAAACCAACCAGGGTAGAGGGCACTGCCAAAATCAACAGCGGCAGGGTCATCGTCCAGGGTGATTCGTGGGGCTTTTCAGCGTGATGCCCGTGATCATCGTGGCCGGGATCAACGGCTTCGCCGATCGCAGTGTCCATCGTCAATTCTTTGGGGTTCATGGCTCCAGGGCCAAAGGCCAGCCCCATTTTCTGGAGTTGTTCGTTTTTGAGCGTCTGCTTCACGGTTGCATTTGTGCCGCGAAACTGACCTTCAAAGGTGCTGAAGTACATGCGAAACATATAGAAGGCCGTTGCGCCAGCCGTCAGATAGCCGATCGCCCAGAGCACCGGATTGGCTGCAAAAGATGCCCCCAAAATTTCGTCCTTTGACCAGAAGCCCGCAAACGGCGGAATCCCTGAAATCGCCAACGTGCCGATCAAGAAAGTGATCGCCGTCATCGGCATATATTTCCGCAGACCGCCCATCATTCGCATGTCTTGCGCGTAGACCGGATCGTGCCCGACGACTTCTTCCATCCCGTGGATCACAGACCCAGAGCCGAGAAACAGCATGGCCTTGAAGTAAGCGTGGGTCATGAGGTGAAACAGACCTGCACTATAGGCTCCTACGCCCATCGCCATGACCATATAGCCCAACTGAGACATTGTGGAGTAGGCGAGACCTTTCTTGATATCGTTTTGGGTGATGGCGATCGAGGCCCCCAAAAATGCCGTGAATGCACCCGTCCAAGCGATCACATCCATCGACGCAGGCACACCTTCAAACATGGGGAACATGCGAGCGATCAAAAACACGCCTGCCGCCACCATGGTCGCCGCGTGGATCAGCGCCGAAATCGGAGTTGGGCCTTCCATTGCGTCGGGTAGCCAGACGTGTAAGGGAAACTGCGCCGATTTGGCTACTGGCCCCAAAAACACCAAAATTGCGAACAATCCGGCGACAAACCCGCTCATAGAGCCAGTGGCCACGAGATCCTGGAGACGATCGCCAATTACATCAAACTCAAAGCTACGGGTTGACCAATACAAACCCAAAATGCCGAGCAGCAACCCAAAGTCGCCAACTCGATTGGTCACAAATGCTTTCTGACAGGCATCTGCCGCCGCTTTGCGATAAAACCAAAAGCCAATCAGCAAATAGGAACACATGCCCACCAGTTCCCAAAAAATGTAGACCTGCACCAAATTGGGACTGATAACCAGACCTAACATGGAGGAACTAAACAGGCTCAAATAGGCATAAAAGCGAACATATCCCGAATCGTGCGCCATGTAGCCATCGGTGTAGACCATCACCAAAAAAGCTACCGTCGTCACAATCACCAACATCAGTGATGAAAGCGGATCGATTACGTACCCCATCGACAGGTGGAAGTCTCCCGCCGATGCCCATTCAAAGGATTGGTTGTAGGGTGCGTGTCCTTGAATTTGACTCCAGAGCAGACCAAAAGAGAGGGTCATCGCTGCCCCGATTAGGGACACAATCAGGATCGAGTTGACCTTTCGGAGACGATTGACATCTTTGTTGAATGAAATCAGGCCTAGACCAACCAGCATCGCACCTGCAAGAGGCAGGACGGGAATTAGCCAGGCATACTGATAAATCGGTTCCATCACTCACGCCTAGTTTAAAGTTCTTTACTATCCAGGGTAGTCAATTTGGAGCAGGTTGAGCTAACCTCTTCCCAATCAACAACATCAAGTTTTCGCTGAGAATTCTGTTCAAGCTCCTAGGGGGTAGTGTTGCCAATTTGGTTATAGACAACATCTGCGATCGGACGAATAAAAGAGTCGGGTTATCTTAAGAATTCGCGCTCAGATTTGACGCTGGCTTGCTAATTTTCTACTAAATTTGCTTTTTCTATTAATTTTGAATGGGGAGGTTGAGGATTGGACACGATCGCATCTTTGGTGAAGGTCTTCAAGAGCCGAAAAATGATGGCTCTGCTGCTGCTGGGCTTTTCGTCGGGGTTGCCATTCTATCTGACGAGTAAAGATCCTCTGCAAGCCTGGTTGACCAAAGAAGGGGTCGATCTCAAGGTCATTGCTGCTTTTAGCATTGCTGCTGTGCCCTACTCGCTAAAGTTTCTCTGGTCGCCGCTCCTCGATCGCTATGTGCCGCCATTGTTGGGGCGGCGACGGGGCTGGTTGTTGGTGAGCCAAGCGGTGTTGCTGGTGACGATCGCCCTCCTGGCCCTGCAAGACCCTAGCAATCTGAATCAGATGGCCGTGAGTTCGGCGCAGGTTTGTCGCGATGCCACCTGGCTGAAAGGTTTGTGCGAATTTTGGGAGACCTTTAAGTCGCTCTCTGGCAGTCCATTTTTTTGGCAGCGTTTGTAGTCGCGTTTTTTAGCGCCAGTCAGGATATTGTGGTCGATGCCTATCGGACGGATGTGCTGCTCGAACCCGAACGAGGGGCAGGAGCCTCGCTGTTTCTGCTGGGCTATCGGGCGGCGATTTTGGTGGCGGGGGCGCTGACCTTTGAACTGGCGGGTTGGATGCCCTGGCGATCGGTGTATTTGATCATGGCGTTGCTGATGGCGATCGGTCTGGTTGCGTCGCTGTTTGCCCCAGAGCCAACGGTGCAGGTTCAGCCGCCTCAAACCTTGCGAGAATCGGTAGTGCTGCCGTTCCAAGAATTTTTTCAGCGCAATGGATCGGGTCAAGCTGTGCTGATTCTGTTGTTCATCATTCTCTACAAACTGGGCGACTCTTTGCTCAGAAACGTGGCAACCCCTTTTTTGCTCAATAAAGGGCTAAATTTCAGCCCCGGTGAGCTTGCCCAACCCAAAGCCCTGGCGATCGTTGCGGTGATTGTAGGCACGCTAGCGGGCGGGGCAATTATGACCAAAATTGGCGTAAATCGATCGCTGTGGATTTTTGCAGTCTTGCAGGTGATTGGCAATTTGACCTATGTGCTGTTGGCGATCGTCGGCAAAAATTATCTGCTCATGGTGTTTGCCCTAAACGCTGAGAATTTTACGTCGGGCATGGAAGCCGCTGCCTTTGTCGCTTTTCTGATGAGCCTGTGTAATGCCGGACTGTCTGCAACTCAGTATGCGCTGTTGTCGAGTTTGTCGGCTTTTAGCCGAGACATTTTGGTGGCTCCGGCTGGGCAGTGGGCGGAGGCGATGGGCTGGACGCTCTTCTTTATCCTGACGGCGGTTTTGGCTCTGCCAGGGTTGGTGTTGCTGCCGTTTTTTGCACCGTGGAACGAACCAGAAAGCAGAGGCTAGGGCTGAGCAACCCTAGAAAAATATCGGAAAATCGTAGGGGAAATTTGGGTTCTCAGAGAGAGGAGAGAATTTCTCTAAAAATCTCGTTCTCTAGAGTGACTACCTAAGACGAGACAACGGTAGGATAGGACTATCGAGACTTTATGAATCTTAAATAACTTCTCATTAAACCTATCCTTTTGTAGCGATCGCCCGTCCTATGGCATTCTTTCGTCAGTACATCGCCCCCCTTCTGGTTGTGCTGGTCTTCTTGGTTTCTCTAGTTGCGGTCAGTGCCAGAATTTTTCTGCCCAATGACATGGCAGCGCCCGCCCCGATCGAAGAAGTCAGCCCATCTGCTTCCAAAGCTCAAGCATCTTCTGCAAAATCTCTCGCAGATTTGCCGCCGGCTCTGTCTGCTTTGATCAAGGGACTGCCCGATGAGGTGGGTCTGTCTGAGCACCTTTAGAAATGTGGATTAAATCATCCAAAACCTAATCTCAAACCCTGATCTCAAAATCTAATCTCAAAATCTAATCTCGAACCCTAATCTCAATCTCAAAACCTTTGCGGGTCGGGTATCTTGCCTGACCTAAGGATCTTCGCAAAATTCACGGTTGGCTTGAGGTATGATTCACGATCGATTCTTGGGTCAAAATTTTCAACTTCTACGTCTTTGAGTTGCGCGTGTCTAACCTGTTGCCGCCTGGCTATTGCTTGCTGACTGGCTCAACCTTAGATCGATCGCTGTTGGTAAAGTTTCTGCAACGCACCTATCGAGAGCTTTTCCCGACTGGAGAAGTTGACCATTTGGCGTTGACAGTCGAGCAATACTTTTCTAAGGAAACACCCCTCTGGTGGGTTGAATGGACAGATCCTGACGCGCCTCCCCTGGATGGAATGCCTTCTGCACGATCGATTCACCCGATCGCGGGCTTGTGGTTGGGTAACGCGATCGATCAGGTCAACGGCGATCGCCACGCCCATATTTTTTTGCTCTACGTCACCCCCAACCATCGGCGCAGAGGCCTCGGATCGGCGCTAGTGCGGTACGCTGAAAACTGGGCAAGGGCTAGGGGCGATCAACAAATTGGCTTACAAGTCTTTCAAAGCAACCAACCTGCCCTCCATCTCTATCAGGCAATGGGCTACCAAACCCAATCTCTTTGGATGGTAAAGTTCTTGAACAAAGATAGATAAAGGATGGATAAGAAATCTTACTAAATTTCATCCCTCATCCCTCATGCCTCATCCCTGCTCGAACAGTGCTGTAAAGTTACAGATATGTATAGCGATGATGACTTGACCGTTCTCGACATTGAAGCTGATTTAGAAGATCCTCTCGATCAACTTCCGATCGTAGACGAGTCAGAAACCCCCAAGCCTGACACAAACGCCATGTTGTCCATCCTCAGTTCGCAGGATGTGCAACAGAGAATGCTGGCTGCCAGGGCGTTTTGCGAACTGCAAGACGATCGTGCCATTCCCCATTTGATTCGTCTGCTGAGCGATCCCTGCCCTTTGGTGCGGGTCAGTGCCGCCTATGCGCTGGGTAGAAACCCCAGCCACGATGCAGTAGAGCCGTTGATCGCGCAGTACGATCGCGATTGGAATGGCTATGTGAGAAAAGGAGTAGTTTGGGCACTGGGCAATTGTCGCGATCGTCGTGCTTTACCGACCCTCATTGCTGCCTTGAGAACGGATATTTCGGCGGTGCGCCTCTGGGCAGCCAGTGCTCTAGCCCAAATGGCAACCGTGGGCTACGAAGTGGTGATCGCTTCCACTCCCCCCCTTGATTGAAGCCCTCCGGCAAGACCCGGTGGCGGCGATTCGCAGCAACTGTGCCTGGTCGCTAGGGCAACTGTGCCGAGAACTGCCCTCTAACGTGATTTATGCCACGGCGATCGATGCCCTGATCGAAGCCTTCGCCGAAGATGAGGATGTCGGAGTCCGCGAGGATGCCAAAGCCTCCATGTTGAAGGTTGGCGACCCTCGTGGGCTGCAAGTAATTGAAGAGATCGAGCGCGACGGGCTGATTTAGACGGACTGAATTTGAGAATGAGGGGAAAATCTGGCGCTGCATGGTAAGCACAGGGGCGTTACCCCTACCCAGAAAGTCATCCCCTCACTCAGCAATGCCGAAAATCTTGACACCCATAGACAACCGGGGCGACTATTTCACATTTCATCCCTCATCCCTACCCGCTGTTTAGCCGATGGACAGGGAAGGCGGAAGACGTTATTTTTAGCGGCAAGCAGTACCCGTGATTGGGTTCACAGGAATCGGGCTAGAAATTGGGCTGCCCAAAATCATTGTGCCGCAGCTTTGAGTGCCATAATATCCCCGGCGACTGTAGCCGTCTCTGTATCTACTTCTGTATCCACCTCCGTAATATCGGCCTGAGTAGCCGTCTGGGTTGATAATCACCGTGCGCGGGCGAATGATCGGAGTCACGATGACAGGCTGAATTCTGTGGCGAGAGAACGGATCGGAGAAACGATCGCGCTCAATGATCACCGTGCCATTGCCGAAATACCCAGTTTGTGAGGGATGGTGGTAAGGATTGACAATCACTCTGCGTGTGCTGCCAAAGGGTCGGCTCGTAAAGACTTGGGGCTGATTGGACACATTAAAATTTTGCCCATTAACACTGCCTGCAAACTGCCCCATTGCCGCCTGAGACCCCAAGGAAAGCGTTGCGGCAGACAAGGCAGCCGTGAGAAAAAGATGTTTTAACATAGCATCACCGTTGAGTTAAACGTGAGTTAAACAGTAGGTTGGGAGATGCACGAAAGCCCGATCGCCCGTCCTGCGATCCAGGCAGTTGTCCAGGCGCTCTGAAAGTTGAAGCCACCCGTCACACCATCAATGTCTAAAACTTCTCCTGCAAAATAAAGACCTGGACAGGTGCGGCTTTCCATTGTTTTGAAGTTCACTTCCTTTAGGGTAACGCCTCCACAGGTTACAAACTCTTCCTTAAAGATGCCTTTGCCGTTAACGGAGTATTGCCCTTGAGTTAGCTCCTGGATTAAAAGATTCAGTATTTTATTAGAAAGTTCCGCCCATCGGGTTTCTTTCTGAATGCCGACATGACCGATCAGACGTTCCCACAGGCGGCGCGGCAGCAAAACCGGACAACTCGCCGCGATCGTCCGTTGGGGCAGTTGCGACTTGACGGCCAGAAGCTGCGATCGTAACGTTTCAGGGTTTTGCTGAGCAAGCCAATGGATCGTTAGAGTTGCCTGATAGCGATGTTCGTGCAAGGCTCTCGCTCCCCAGGCAGACAGTTTCAGCACGGCTGGCCCACTCAAACCCCAGTGGGTGATCAACACTGCCCCGGTCTGTTCTAGCTTCTGGTCGCCAACCTGCAACCGCAACCGCACCGAATTTACAGAGATGCCTGCCAAATCTTGCAGGCGATCGTCCGATAGGTTGAAGGTAAACAAAGACGGAACGGGCGACTCGATCGTGTGCCCTAGCGACCGAGCAAACTCATAACCCTGGGGGCTGCTGCCCGTCGCCAAAAGTAATCGATCGCCCAGCAAGGTTTCTCCCGATCGCAGTTCGACTTGGAAGCCCTCCTCTTTGCGGTTAACCGATCGCACCGACGCACCAAGCCACAAGTTTACGCCTGCCTCGTGGGCTTGCTCGATCAAGCAGTGGGCGATCGTTTCAGAATTGTCAGTGGTCGGAAACATTCGCCCGTCGGCTTCGGTTTTGAGCTTGACCTGACGATCGCCAAACCACTCCACCGTATCTTTTGCCTGAAACTGGCTAAACGCCCCCCGCAGCGCCTTACCACCCCTGGGATAGTTCTGTACCAGTAGGGCGGGATCAAAACAAGCATGGGTGACATTGCAGCGTCCGCCTCCCGAAACTCGAACTTTGGCGAGGGGCTGCCGACTTGCTTCTAATAAAGTGACTTGCGCGTGGGGATGCGTTTGAGCGGCACAAATCGCACTAAAAAAACCAGCCGCACCACCACCGATGACAACAATCTTGAAGGGTTGAGAAGACAAGGGAGTTTGAAAATGAGTTGGAAACCTAAATTCTAAGCTAAATCTCTCAGCTAAATTTTTGCAGAGCACAGGCGAATAGAGAGAAACTTCTCAATGTTGAGAAATAATATTGGTTTCTCAGGGAATCAAAGTCAGATACGCTATAGGCACAGATTTTTGGCAGTCGGTATCTATGCAAACGCGCACTCAAGATAAAGCAGCTTCTCTGCAACGGTTACGATCGCTCGCTCACCTGTTAGATAATGCGATCGGCATTCCTGGAACGCGCTTTCGGATTGGACTCGATCCCTTGATCGGGCTGCTGCCCGGCGGGGGAGATCTGGTGACGGCAGCTTTTTCGGTTTACATCGTGTGGGAGGCGGCCCGACTGGGATTGCCGCGATCGACGGTGACGCAGATGGTGTCTAATCTGGTGCTAGATGCGGTCGGCGGAACTGTGCCAATGTTGGGCGATTTGTTAGATGTGGCGTGGAAAGCCAACAGCAAAAACGTCGCACTTTTGGAGGCTCATTTGGCATCAAGTTCAGAACCTCTGCGGAAGCAAAAAAAAGCCGATCGCGTCTTTGTTTTGGTGTTGCTGCTTGGGTTTGTTTTATTGGTGATTGGGATTTCGACGCTGGTAGTAGCGTTGATTGCCTGGGTGTGGCAGAGCGTGAGCGGCGGATAGGTTGCCCACGAAAACCAGGGAAAGCCTGATCGGGTGAGAACGTTTAGGCGGGCGAATTTTAGTCGGGTGCTTAACTCAAACGTCGATCGTTCAATGCCATAATGATTCGACCGTTTCTGACACGACTTCATGGTTCAAGCAATGGATCAAGTGCCGCATTCGATCGACTTCAATTTGTTGCCTGAGCAGACGCTAGAGTTGGGGTTTCAGTTACCTGACCCAGAGGATGAGCAAATCCCAGAATTTGAGTTTCAGCAGCAGATTGAGCAGGCTTGGCAGGTGTGCGATCGCTTTGACCTCCAGACCGACATCTGGCGAGGCAGAATTCTGAGAACGGTGCGCGATCGTGAGAAGAAAAACGGAGAAGGGCGCGGCGTGGGGTTTCTCAACTGGCTCAACGATCGTGAAATTAGCAAAACTCAAGCCTATAGCCTGATTGAGCTTGCCAATAGTGCCGATACGCTATTGAATAGCGGCTGTCTCGAACCCGAAGACGTAAACCAGTTTAGCAAGCGGGCGTTTGTGGAGACGGCTCACTCTGCGCCAGAAGTGCAGCAGATGGTGGGAGATGCCGCCAAGAAGGGCGATCGCATTACTCGCCGAGAGGTGCGGCAACTGTCGGACGATTGGACGGTTATGACTTCGGATCTGTTGCCGATCGAGGTACGCGAAAAAGCTGCGGATCAGTCGATTCCGACGCGCTATTTGTCGCCACTGGTCAAACAGCTAGAGAAATTACCCGAAAGCCATCAGATTTCGATTCGCGAAAGTGTGTCCGAAAATCCGGATATCGACACGCTCAAGCAAGTCACCGCCGAAGCGCGCTATTTGGCGAAATATCTGGAGGCGGCGACTCAGGTGCAAACGATCAACCACGAGTCTCTCAATCTAGAACTCGCCCTAGAAGAAGCGCTGCGCGTGGGTTGCTTGAGTTCGACGGCCGATCTAGTGAGCCAGGCGGCCCAACTAGAGCAAGCGATCGCCAAACTCTACACGACCTGGAAACGGTTGCACAAACTGTCAGAACGCATCTACGTAGACACTGGAGCCAGTACGCCAAACTTGCGATCGCTGCTCAGTTGTCTCGATCGCCTGTCTGGTGAGGCAATTAACTTCACGATCGGAGACCCCAAAGGCGAAGGGTTTTCGCGCACCATTCGCTTGAAGTTGGAGGACGATCAGGCGACGGAGAGCGATAGCTGGGACGAGTAAAAGCGTTTAATTCTGTCATGAACCGTAGCCAAGCCAACTTCTCCTTCGTCCTTCAAACTCCCGTCCTTCAAACTCCCGCCCTTCAAACTTTTGTCAAAACAGCTCCGGAGCCAAACGCGACAGCACTTGCTTCAGCACTAGGGCCGTCCATTCAATATCAGCCTCGATCGTCTCCCGTCCTAGAGTCAAACGGATGCCTGATTTGGCTAGACGATCGCCATAGCCCATTGCTGTCAAAATTGGACTCGGAAACAGCTTGCCGCTATGACAGGCCGACCCGGCACTGATGCCGATTCCTGCCAGGTTCATCTGCCGCACCAGAGTTTTGCCACTGAGAATTTCGCCGTCTGCACATTCCAGACAAAAACTGGCGTGATGGGGCAGTCGCTGCCAACGATCGCCCGTAGGCACAAGTCCTGGTACGTCAGATAAGCGATCGAAAAGTTGTTCGCGTAGTTGCGTCAGGCGAGGAGTCTCGATCGCCATTTCCTGGGCGATCAGTTCGGCGGCGATGCCAAAGGCGGCAATCGTAGGGATGGCCTGTGTGCCCGATCGCAGCTTCGATTCTTGCCCGCCTCCTCCCAAAAGTGGCACTAGCTCAACACCCGGACGCACGTAAAGCGCCCCTGCGCCCTGCGCGCCATAGAGTTTGTGGCTAGAAAGCGACATCAAATCTACAGGCAAACTTTGGACATCTACAGGCAACCGACCCGCCACTTGCACCGCATCGGTATGAAACAAAACGCCCTGAGCCTGAGCAATTTTGCCCAATTCGGCGATCGGTTGAATCGTCCCCACTTCACTCTGACCATAAATAACCGACACCAGCACCGTATTGGGCCGCAACGCCGCTTGCAGATCCGACGGATGCACCTGCCCCATTGGGTTCACGGGTAGCCGAGTCACCTGCCAACCCCAGTGTTCTAGTAAGCGCACGGGTTCAGAAATCGCTGAATGCTCAACACTCGAAATCACCACATGCTGAGGATTGACATACTGCTGTGCCACCCCCATCACGGCTAGATTGTTCGATTCTGTGCCACCCGATGTGAAAACGATCGCCTCCGGGGGCGCATTGACCAAGCGACCCACCTGCACCCGCGCCCGCTCTAACAAAACTGCTGCCCGTTGTCCCCAAGCGTGCAAACTAGAGGGGTTGCCCCACTGTTCGGCGAGAACTTGCTGCATGAGAGCGATCGCTTCGGGGCGAGTCGGTGTAGTAGCGCTGTAGTCGAGATAAATTTGCATGGGTGGGGAAGCAGTGAAACCGATCGCAAAGGAGATTCTGCCCTGAGCTTTTACCGCAACTTACAGCGCTGCTCTTGACAATTTGCAGCACAATCAATCACACGATCTACCACAAGATCAATGTCTCCATTTGGGTACGCTACAGACACAGAATGGTATCCTATAGTCCCAATTTAACCCGTGGTGCGCCCTCTCTCCTCTATCTTGCTCAAGATCTGTAGCTTTGCCTTCCTCGGATTAGCGGCTTGCCAGAAAGCCCATCCCCAGTGGGTGCGTCCGGCTGCCCTGCCGCAAGATAGCGCTGTGCAGGTCTATACCAATCACGAACCTGCCTCTGAATATACCGAGTCTTATCGCCAGCAAACGCGATCGGGGGATGATTTAGAACAAATCATTGTAGAGACGATCGCCACCGCCCAAACAAGTGTTGATATCGCGGTGCAAGAATTGCGGTTGCCAAAAATTGCCCAGGCCTTGAGCGATCGTGTCCAGTCAGGGTCAAGGTTCGCGTGATTCTGGAGAACACCTACTCGCGTCCGTTTAGCAGCTTTACGCCTGCTGAGATCGAGGAACTGGTAGAACGAGAGCGCGATCGCGTCAACGATTCTCGCAAGCTGATCGACCAAGACAACAACGGGCAACTCAGCCCTACCGAAATCAGTCAACGGGATGCATTGGTGATGCTAGACAATGCCAAAATTCCCCGAATTGACGACACCGCCGACGGCTCTAGTGGCAGCAACTTAATGCACCATAAATTCGTGATTGTCGATGGGCGAACCTTAATCGTTACTTCGGCTAACTTCACGTTGTCGGATGTTCACGGCGACCTCAAATCGCCTGCCAGTCGTGGCAATGCCAACAATCTACTCAAAATCGACAGTCCAAAATTAGCCAAACTGTTTGTCGAAGAATTTGATCTGATGTGGGGAGATGGAGTTGGGGGCAAAAATGACAGTCAATTTGGCACAAAGAAGCCACACCGCCAGCCTCAGCAAGTTCAGGTTGGCAGCACCACGATCGCGGTGCAGTTTTCTCCGGCCGCTTCTACTATTCCCTGGGATCAAAGCACCAACGGGCTGATCGGCAAAACCCTAAGCCAGGCAAAACAATCGATCGAGATGGCTCTATTTGTGTTTTCTGATCAACAATTGGTGAACCTACTCGAACCTCAACATCAGCAAGGCAGACAGATTCGAGCGCTGATTGATCCGGGCTTTATGTATCGATCGTATAGCGAAGGCTTAGATATGCTGGGGGTGACGTTGAGCGATCGGTGTCAGTCTGAGCCAGACAATCGCCCTTGGCAAACTCCGATTGCAACTGTAGGAATTCCTCGGTTGCCGCCGGGAGATCTGCTGCATCACAAATTTGGTATTGTCGATGGTGAAACCGTGATTACAGGCTCCCACAACTGGACCCTAGCCGCCAACCAAGGCAACGACGAAACGGTTCTGGTCATTCACAGTCCGATGGTTGCGGCACACTTCCAAAGAGAATTTGAGCGCCTTTATGCCGATGCCGTTTTAGGCGTTCCACCTGCTATCCGTCGCCGCATTGCAGAACAGCGAGAACAATGCCCCCTCTCTGGGGCCAAACCTACCCCTACGAGAGCGCCACAAGCTTCTAAAGCCAAGCCAAAACTCACACGTTCTAAATCTGAGCCAGCTAAATCTGAGCGATCGAGCGTTCAAAGTTTTAGCCCATCCGATCCAAAAGTCAACCTAAACACCGCCACCCAAGCAGAACTCGAAACCTTACCCGGTGTGGGCCCCAGCCTGGCAAAGCGAATTATTGCCGCTCGTCAACAAAAGACATTTGCTTCCCTAGAGGATTTCGATCGCATCTCTGGAGTGGGTCCCAAATTGCTAGAAAAACTACGCGATCGTGTCACCTGGTAAGCACCCGCCGCATCTACTAAAGATCGCTGAAGTCCAGTGGTCTACAAAAAGGAGCTTTCCACCCCCTTCTTGGACTTAGGATTGTGGGTTAAATCACTTTGGAAATTGCATCTGCTTGGATGACCCTCCTCACGAAGTGGGGCGAGAGCTTTGTCAACCCTTCTTTTCACGGGAGAAGGAGAACCGGACTCTTGCTCCCTCTCCCAACTTGGGAGAGGGCT
>JAAUOZ010000130.1 GCA_012034655.1 Leptolyngbyaceae cyanobacterium CSU_1_3
TGGACGGGGTGCAGGGGTGGAACCCTGGCTGGGGCGCAGCCCCCACACCCCTTCTAAACCAAAATCTATAGGCTGACGCAGTATAGCAAGGTTGATTCAGGCGTTGAGAATCCGATCGGTCATCAATATTTTGTCAAAATTGAGTATCGATCAAAACCAGGCCCAAACTCATGCTGACGGATAATGCTCGAATTGCAGTGCTTCTGCACGGAGGAATTCGTGGAACTCAGGGTAAGACTGGACTCGCCCTAGTCCGCTATCGACCCGAAACGATCGCGGTAATTATCGACCGCGACTGTGCCGGGGCATCTCTGCGATCGCTGACTCAAATTCCCTGTGATGTGCCGATCGTGGCTTCGGTGGCTGAGGCGCTGGCTTACCAACCGACTGTATTAGCGATCGGCATTGCCCCCTCTGGCGGAATCTTACCCGAAGCCTGGTATGGAGAATTACAAGCTGCGATCGCCGCCCATCTGTCTATCATGAATGGGCTGCACACGCGCATGTCCACCCTTCCCGAATTCCAGTCATCACTCCAACCTGGACAGTGGATCTGGGATATTCGCCAGGAGCCACCCCGGCTCAAGGTTGGCAGTGGGGCGGCACGATCGCTTCCCTGTCGGCGAGTGCTGACCGTAGGCACAGACATGGGGGTCGGCAAAATGGCCACCAGTCTAGAGTTACACCACGCTTCGCAAAAACGGGGGATGCGATCGCGGTTTCTCGGCACAGGTCAAGCAGGAATTATGATCGCGGGCGACGGAATTGCTCTGGATGCGATTCGAGTGGATTTTGCCTCTGGCGCAGTCGAGCAAATGGTGATGCGCTATGGCCATGAGTCTGAGATTCTCCACATTGAAGGGCAGGGTTCGCTGATGAGTCCAGCTTCGACGGCAACTTTGCCCTTGATTCGGGGCAGTCAGGCAACCCATCTGATTTTGGTGCATCGGGCCGGGCAGACCCACCTGCGTACCTTTTCTGACGTGACGATTCCGCCTCTCCCACGGGTCATTCAGGTATATGAAACGGTAGCCGCCGCTGGTGGATCATTTGCCCCAACCCAGGTGGTAGGGATTGCGTTAAATACGGCTCATCTAAGCGAGGAAGCAGCGAAACAGGCGATCGCTCAGGTGCGCCAGGAAACAGGACTTCCCTGTACCGATCCGGTGCGTTTGGGGGCGGATGAGTTGCTGGATGCAGTCTGTTAGGGGCGATCGCGAGAACTGTGTGGGCTGGGTATCTTGCCTGACTTCAACCGCCGAGACGGCTGTTTTCCTTTACTTAATTCGTGATCTGAAGGGAAAAATAAAATTCCTCGCTGCGTGGTTCGTGGGCTTCGACTGCGCTCAACCCGTATCGGGAGTTGATTAAAGTGGCGGATTTTTAGAGTTTGGAGGCTCAACTCAGAAGGCGGGGATCTGGCTCTGGATGCCCTGCCTTTGAGAATTTGAGTGTAAGGTGAGAAAAAATAACCTCTCACTTCACCTCAAATTTTATGAATCCTTCGGTTAGCCTGATTCGCGCTGTTTCCTACGATCGCGACGCTTTGCGATCGGCGATCACCGCTCTGCTTGAACCTCTCGGCGGAATGTCTGCATTTGTAAAACGAGGCGATCGAGTGTTGCTCAAACCTAACTTGCTCACAGGCGCACGCCCCACCAAAGAGTGTGTCACTCGTCCTGAAGTGGTTTCTTGTGTCGCGCAGATGGTGCAAGAATTAGGCGGGTTGCCCTTTCTCGGAGACGGGCCAGCCTTCGGAAGCGCACGAGGAGTTGCTAAAGCAAATGGCTATCTACCGATGGCTGAAGCTTTAAACCTGCCGATCGTCGAATTTAAAGGCAAACGCTACGAAACCGTCAGCGAAGAATTTAACCATCTGCTGCTCTCCAAAGAAGCGATCGAAGCCGATGTGGTGATCAACCTGCCCAAGGTCAAGTCTCACATGCAGCTAACCCTGACAATGGGGGTCAAAAACCTCTTTGGCTGCGTCCCTGGCAAAATGAAGGCTTGGTGGCACATGGAAGCAGGGAAAGACAGCGATCGCTTTGGGGCGATGCTGGTCGAAACGGCCCGTGCGATTGATCCCGATCTCACCATTCTCGACGGCATTATTGGCCACGAAGGCAATGGCCCCAGTGGAGGCGAGCCTAGAGATTTGGGCGTGTTGGCAGCCTCCAGTCACGTCTTTGCCCTCGATCGGGCCTTGGTCGAAATTCTCAAGGTTGACCCGACGATCGTGCCCACCCTGCGTGCTTCCCAGCGGCTTGGGTTGTGCCCTGAGCTACACGCGATCGAGTTCCCCATTCTACATCCCGAAGCCCTGCAAGTTTCAGATTGGCGACTGCCCGACACTCTGATGCCGATCGATTTTGGTGCGCCCCGTGTGCTCAAGTCTACCTTCAAGCATCTTTATATCCGCTTCATCAAAGAGCCGATAGAAGCGTATCGTTAGAAACAGAAATCTGGGGGAGATGGAAAAAACAGTCTCCCCAGAGATAACTTTACATTTCTTAAGCCTGACAAACTAGTCTGAAATCCCCACAGGAAGCCATTCAGCAATTTTTTGTTCCCCGTTCACCAAGATTTTATGGATTTTTCAAGGTTTTCCAACTGACAATTCAGTGAAGGTACTGAAAATATAGAGATAAACCCTGAAAATTCAGTTTGTTAAATATGCAAGCTTTGCTCGTGACCGTCAGTCTAACTCTGTGGCTCGTTCTCATGGTCTGGGTATACATAAACTCGCCCCAGTGGTTCTTCGTCCCCTTCTTCTTCGTGACCACATTTGCCTATCTGCGGCTCATGGCAGCCTAGTAGAGGAGAAGCCTACGCCCCCTTTGTCGCCCAGACACGACGATGTTTGATAGCCTGAGAGAAATTCGCCAGGAATCTCTCTTGTGATTTCTCCGCTCGATCGGCTAGAACAAATTCACCGTATCGTCGTCACGGCGGCAAAGATGCGATCGATCGAGTCTCGCATCTTCGCCGCAGGAATGCCCGTCGCCGCCCTGATGGAAAAAGTCGCAGGACGAATCGCCGATCGCATCGCATCCCTCTATCCTCGCTCTGCCTATGCCAAAGTGGGCGTGTTGTCTGGGCCGGGGCACAATGGTGCAGATGCTTTGGTCGTCGCTCGCGAACTGCACTTTCGCGGCTACGAAGTCTCGATTTTCTCCCCTTTCGCCCAACTCAAAGACCTGACCGCCACCCATCTCAGCTATGCCAAAAGTCTGGGGCTGCCCTGCCATACCGAAGTAGACCCCCTTCAGAATTGCAGCCTGCTGATTGACGGACTGTTTGGCTTTGGGCTAGAACGATCGCTCACCGACCCGATCGCGGCTCAAATCAACCAGGTGAACCAGTGGAAGCAGACGATCGTCAGCATTGACCTGCCTTCTGGCTTGCACACCGACACCGGAAACATCCTGGAAACTGCGATTTGCGCCGATCGTACCCTCTGTCTCGGTCTCTGGAAACAAGGACTATTGCAAGACCCGGCCCTCGCCGCAGTCGGGCAGGCAGAATTAATCGACTTCGACATCCCTTTGGCAGACATTTGGGCCGTCTTGGGCGACTCGCCGCCCGTCCAACGTGGAACTACTGCCTGGGCACTGGCCACCCTGCCGCTCTCTCGCCCTCCGACCACTCACAAATATAAAATGGGGCATCTGCTGCTGATCTGCGGTTCTCGCAAATATGCAGGTGGCGCACTGCTGAGTGGTTTAGGCGCACGATCGAGCGGCGTTGGAATGCTATCGATCGCCGTCCCCGATTCCCTCAAACTCACCCTCTCATCCCACCTCCCCGAAGCCCTAATCATCGGCTGCCCCGAAACCTCAGACGGCGCGATCTCTGAACTCCCTTCATCCCTTATCCTGCATCCCTCATCCTTCGCTACGATCGCCTGTGGCCCCGGTCTCACCCTAGAAGCAGGCCCGATCGTCCAACAAGTATTGTCTAGCGAGTGTCCTTTAATTTTGGATGCCGATGGGTTAAATCTGCTCGCTCAAAATCACACCCTATCTACGTTAAGAACCCGTCGCGCTCAGACCATTCTTACCCCCCACTGGGGAGAATTTCAGCGGCTCTTTCCTGATCTATCGGCATCAATGCAGTGTCGAGTCACCACGGTTCGGGAGGCGGCCCAGCAGAGCGGGGCGATCGTCTTACTCAAAGGAGCACGGGTGACGATCTCAGATCCGCAGGGGCAGGTGAGAATTAATCCTGAGAGCACCCCCGCATTGGCACGAGGGGGTAGTGGCGATGTGTTGACAGGGCTAATCGGTGGATTGCTTGCCCAGAGAAGGGCGAGTCAGGCAAAACCCCTGCCCCTGATAGACCTGGTGCAAGCCGCCGCTTGGTGGCACGCCCACGCCGGAATTTTGGCGGCTCAAGACCGCACCGCTCTGGGAGTCGATGCCCACACCTTGGCGCAATTTTTGATTCCGGCGCTGCGATCGTTGAGCAATAGCTAAAATATTTTGCAAACCGGGTGACTTTTGCTTTCTGGTTGTGCTAATGTTTATATCCGTGGACGAAATGGGTCGATGCCCGAGCGGTTAATGGGGGCGGACTGTAAATCCGCTGGCTACGCCTACGCTGGTTCAAATCCAGCTCGGCCCATCCACAGCAAAACGTACAAAACGTGACGTACAAAACGTAATAGTTGTGAAAGCAAAAAACTTTCCCCGACTATCCCACGTTTTTTGCCCGTGTGGCTCAGTGGTAGAGCACACCCTTGGTAAGGGTGAGGTCATGAGTTCAATCCTCATCACGGGCTTTAGATAAACTTCTGTCAAACTAAAACCCTTGCAATGCAAGGGTTTTGTCATTTTCAGGTCAGGGCTTTGGGGTTTCTTCACTCTGGCACGGAGTAGATTCGCTAAGGGGAACAGACTCGCGCTAAAATCTGCTTACTCTATCCAAAATGACCCATGTTTGCAGGAAAACGACCGACAAATCTAGGCGTGAGCGAGGGGCGGCTTTCGCCCTGCCCCAACACGCCCAACTGTGTTTGTAGTCAAGGTGGAGATGCAGAACATAGCGTTGCGCCTTTGAGCTATGGATCTGACCCAGAGACGGCGATCGCCACCCTCAAACGAGTCATCCAGTCTTTTCCCAAGACTCAGATCATCACTGAAAGCAGTGACTATCTGTACGCTGAGTTTACAAGCGCGCTAATGGGGTTTGTGGATGATGTGGAGTTTTTTCTCGATCGCACTGCCAATGTGATCCACATACGTTCTGCTTCTCGGTTGGGAAAGAGCGACTTGGGGGTCAATCGTAAGCGAGTCGAGCAAATTAGAACCAAACTCGCCGAGTTGCAGTGAAATTGAGTGGATCACTTTACCAGACCGGCTCGCAGCGCACGAACGGCAACCTGGGTGCGATCGTCCGCGCACAGCTTGTTCAAAATATTCCGCACATGGGTTTTAACGGTTCCCACCGTAATGTAGAGTTTCTCAGAAATTTGAGCATTGCTACAACCATCGACAATCAGCTTGAGGACTTCTAATTCTCGCTCGGTTAGGGGATAGGTCAGCATCATCTCATTGTCTTCGGTGGAGAGACGATTGATATTGATGGTGCTGTTGGCGGAACTTGTATCGCTAGGCAACTGCTGAACCTGATGGAGCACAATGCGCGCGATCGCAGGATCAACCCAGGCGTTGCCTTCTGCGGTAGTAGTGACGGCATCTGACAATCGGGTCAGGCTGGCATCCTTCATGCAGTAAGAGTCTGCACCCGCCGCAAACGCTGCCAGCACGACTTCTTCGTCATCCTGCATGGTCATGATCAAAATTTGCGTTTTGGGTGTCCCTTCTGCGGCAAATTGTGAGCGTTTGAACTGTTGGGTTAGCTCAATCCCGGTCATGTCGGGTAAGCCCACATCGACGATCGCAACGTCGGGTTTGGTGGCTTCTAGCATTTTGAGACCCGATCGTCCGTCTCGTGCTTCGCCTACGATTTCGATGCTTGGCTGCTGCTGCAAAATGGCGCGAATCCCAAACCGGGTCAGGTCATGATCTTCAATTAAGGCGACACGAATTGTGTGATCCATCGCTAACTCTCCAAGGTCTGCCCTATAAACAGAAGTGTCTAGGTGTATCAAAAGCAGTAAGCACGATTCTTAAGGTTAGATCCTAGAGGGTAGGTATCAGTTTTGCTGTCTATCTTGGGGCAGAACTTAGGAAGGAGGTTGGCGCTATATCATCACCCATTGGCAGTAGAGTTTTGAGTTTTCGTCGCGGAGCCACTGGGCGACTAGTTTTTGAGTGACTGATTTGCTAGGGGTACGATCGCAGGTCTGAACTGAATGGGTCGGTTGCGCTGAGTCGGTCGAGGTGGCGATCGGGGTCAGTGTTTGGCGCATGATTCAAAATCCTTTGTTTTGGGGGTAAAGAATCTTACGTGGGAAACGCTGAGACTATGCATTGGCAAGACTATAAAAACTCCTGCACGAATACGCTACCCTCACCCTGGCCCTCTCCTGAAGAAGAGGAAACCAGAGAAAACAAGACTTATAAGTAGGAAGGCGGAATGATGGATCAGACGCATTTCGACTCCGCTCAATTGAATCAGATTATTTACTTACAAAGATTTTGACTGCAAAAATTCTCGAACTACTTGTTTGACATCCTCTTTTTTGCCGTCTACTCGGTAGTTTAATTGTTGCATTGTTTCTTCGGTGAGTTTGCCCGCTAAACCCTCGATCGCTGGTCGCAATTCTGGATGTTTTTGCAGCGTTTCTTGGCGCACGATCGTGGCTGCTTCGTAGGGGGGGAAAAACTGTTTATCATCTTTCAAAACGACTAGATTCAGAGTGGGAATTAAGCCATCTGTAGAATTTCCAGCAACTAAATCGACCTGTTTTTCAGTGAGCGCTTTATACAACAAACCCAAATCCATCACTTTAGGTTGCTCCTTAAATTTGAGGTTATAAGCCTGTGCCAACCCAGGAAAACCATCCTCTCGATTGAGAAACTCAAAGCCAAAGCCCGCTCGCCATTGAGGGGTATATTTTGACGCTTCAGATAGGGTTTGCACGTTAAATTTTTGAGCATCGTCGCCCCGAATAATCATCGCAAACGAATTGCTAAACCCAAAGGGAGCCAACCATTCAAGCTTAAATTGCTGGGGATAGTCCTGGCGAACCGCCTCGAAAACTTTTTGAGCATCCCCGATCGCTGGCTTCTTCAAAATGGCAGTGTAAGCCGTGCCCGTGTATTCAGGATAGAGATCAAGCTCGCCACTTTTGATGCCCTCGTGACAGATAAAAGTGCCATTGAGATTAAAGCGACGATCGACCTTTAGGTTTGTTTTGTTCTCGATTTGTTGAGCCAAAACTTCGCCCAAAACCAACTGTTCTGTGAAATTTTTAGTTCCTACGACAATTCGATCGCTAGGCTGAGAACAAGCAACGATCGCAACCATGAAAGCAACGGGCAACAGACACCAGGCAAAAAAATTCTTGAATTTCATTTCTTTACAGTTAGCCGACGCTCGATCCAGCCTAGTGCAAAATCGGCAACCAGAGCCATGATCGCCGCCGGAAGTGCCCCCGCCAAAATCAATTGACTGTCCACTACTGCCACCCCGCGAAAGATAAATTCGCCCAACCCTCCTGCCCCAATGGCCGCCGCGATCGTCGCCAACCCCACCCCAATCACCACTGCCAGTCGAATTCCTGCCAAAATCACCCCGAATGCCAACGGAATCTCGACCTGCAACAGCAACTGGCGATCGGTCATACCCATGCCCCGCCCCGCCTCTCGAATCGCCGGATCGACTCCCATAATTCCCGTATAGGTATTGCGAATAATCGGCAGCAAAGAGTAGACCACCAGTGCCACGATCGCCGTCCGTGCGCCGATTCCCCCAATCCACGGAACCGGAATCAAAAAGCCAAACAGCGCCAAACTGGGCAACGTCTGCATTGCATTTGCCACCCCCAACACCGGACGACTGAGTTTGGGCTGGCGCGTGATCAAAATCCCCAACGGTACGCCGATCGCGACCGCAATCACGATCGCCACTGCAACGAGGAGTAGATGCTGTCCCGTTCTCTGCAAAATTTCTGCCCCGTAGCGATCGATAAAACTCATGGCCCAAAAACACTGAACAGTTTGTGAATTGCCTACAATCCGTCTTCTTCTCGAACGCTGAGAAACGCTCTGGCTTCGGGATGGGTTGAGCGAGCAAACTCGATCGGCGTTGCCAACACCACCAACTCGCCCGCCTGCATCAACCCAATCCGCGAACCGAGCCGAAATGCTTCTTGGATGTCATGAGTTACAAACACGACTGTCTTGCCCAAACGCTGTTGTAAGTCGCGAAACTCTCGCTGAATCTGCACACGAGTAATCGGATCAAGCGCCCCAAACGGTTCATCCATCAACAACAGAGGCGGATCGGCAGCCAAAGCCCGCGCCACCCCTACCCGTTGTCGTTGCCCCCCTGAAAGCTGATGGGGATAGCGATCGGCAAAACGCCCTGGCTCTAGCCCCACCAAGGTCATCAGGTCAAACACTCGCGCCTGAATTTTTGGGGGCGGCCATTTCTCTAGAGCCGGAACCACGCCAATGTTGCGCGCTACGGTGAAGTGAGGAAACAAGCCAATTTCTTGGATCACATAGCCCGTGCGTCGTCTGAGGTGAATCGGGTTCCACTCGCGGGTGGAAACGCCTTCCACGAGCACTGCACCCACTGTCGGAGTCAGGAGGCGATTGATCAAGCGCAGCGTCGTTGTTTTGCCGC
The DNA here is from genome assembly GCA_012034655.1 of Leptolyngbyaceae cyanobacterium CSU_1_3. Classification (GTDB taxonomy): domain Bacteria; phylum Cyanobacteriota; class Cyanobacteriia; order Leptolyngbyales; family Leptolyngbyaceae; genus JAAUOZ01. Next base: position 8,758 of record JAAUOZ010000130.1, read on the forward strand.
AGCCACTTCGACCCAAAAGCACCAGCGTTTCGCCCTGCTGAATCGTAAAATTGAGCCTCGACACCAGCGATCGTGAATGCAATCGATATGTGACATCCTGAAACTCAACTGCACCTACCATTCAATTGCCTCGATCGAGCGAGTGATCTGTCAAGAATTTTTTTGAGGGTAGAAGCCCTTTCAAAATAACCGCTCCCCCCTTCCGAATCCATCAATTTAAAGTTGGGCAGACTACTAGATTTTGGGTATTGCTAAAGCCGATCGGATAAAAATCTTTTGCTCACCCAATCGGAGGAAGGCCGCTTTCTGCATCTCACCCTACCCTAAATCAGAGTAAAAAAGCTGCTCAGTTTTTGCGGATCTAGGCAATGTGCAACTATTTTCTCCTCCCATCTCCTAACCTTTTTTCTACCGATGGAGAAAGCGAGTTAATCTGGTCTAAGTCACTCGCCCTGAGAAGGGTTGAAGTGAAGGCAGAGAACCGACTCATCGCATCTGTCTCCTCTCAAAAAGCAACTTGTCCGCATATAAGATCCCCTGCATTGTTCCTATGGGAGAAGCTCAGAATGCACGCAATATTCTTCGGATCTCAGAACAACGGATGTCTCTGAGGCAAACTCGATCGTGGCAATATCCTGCGCTGGTGATCGCGATGTCGTGGCTTACTGGGTCAGCGCTCGGTTTTCCTTCTTCCTCGTCAGACTGGGAACCGACGCAAAAGCCTCTGCACTCTACCCTCCTGCCGGGATCTGCCTCGCCGCGCTGCTGCTATATGGGCGACGTGCCTGGGTTGGGGTGGCTTTGGGTGCGCTGCTCTTTGCGCGATCGCTGTCTAATGTCTCCTGGCTTGTCGCTCTGGTGGCAACGCTGGGCAGCACTCTAGAAGCCGTGGTAGGTGAGTTTTTGCTCAGAAAAGCCGAGTTTCGTCCGGATCTCAGCCGCACCCAGGATGTGTTTAAGTTTGTGGCGATCGGGGCGGCATTGGCCCCCAGCATCAACGCCACGATTAGCACCTTGAATGGATATACCGCTGGCATGGTGTCGAGGGCAGACTTGACCAATCAGTGGTGGATGGTTTGGTTGGGCGACTCAGTGGGGATTTTGGTCATCACCCCCCTGCTGTTGGCCTGGTTTACGCGACCGATTCCCCGGCAACCTCTGCAAACCCTGGTCAGAGAGTGGCGCGATCGCTCGTTTCGCCGCCGCTTGGGGGAAATTTTTTTGTGGCTGAGCTTACTCATTCTTTGTGCTGTGGTTGTGCTTCGGTCTCAGCCGAGCCAACTTGATCAAGATGCATCGGGCATTGCGCGGCATTTGCTTCACTATTTGCCGTTTTTGGTGTTGGGTTGGGCAGCATTGCGACTGGGGCAGCGAGGAACCGTTCTCAGCAGTTTGATTTTTTCTACGATCGCCCTTTTGGGTGGAGTGCAAAACTCCGATCAACTTGTGCGAATTGTGGGCGATCCGGGGCAAGCGATTTTTCGAGTTCAGGCTTTTGTGGGAGTGACGACGGTGATGGCGCTGATGTTGGCGGCGGCGATCGCAGAACGTCAACAGGCAGAAGACCTGCTACGGAGACAGCAATCGAGCTTGGCGAACGCCCAACGCATCGCGCAAATTGGCAGTTGGGATTATTTAGAAGCGGGCGCTGAAGCAACGTTGTCTTGGTCAGATGAGTTGTATCGAATCTTAGGATTTGAACCGCGATCAGTCATCCCCAGTCAAGAACGGTTTTTGCAGGTGGTTCATAAAGCGGATCGCGATCGAGTGCGGCAGATCTTAGACCAGGCTCGATCGCGCCGAGAACCGTGCAGCTTGCGGTATCGGCTTGTGCTGCCGGATGGGTCAGAGCGTACCGTCAGTGAGCAAATAGAAGTGAATGGGATAAATATGACTGGAATGATTCAGGATATTACCGAACAGCAGCGCCTGGCCGAACGCGATCGCCTGCTCAATGAAGTGATGGTGCAGATTCGCCAATCCTTGAACCTGGAGGAAATTCTCAACACTACGGTGGCAGAGGTGCGGCGGTTTGTCGCTGCCGATCGGGTTTTCTTCAGCCAGTTTAATGATCAAGGCTTCACTCGCGTGGTTGCCGAATCGGTGGATGCCAATTGGCGATCGACCCTGGGTACAGAGTCTCCTCGTAGTATTTTTGAGGATGTTCAGGCGCTATTTACGCGATCGCGGGTGCGAGTCAATCACGATTCGGCGACGGCTGAAAAGAATTCTTTTATTCAAGAATATTATCAGATCTCCCAGATTCAAGCCAGCATTGCGATTCAGATCATGCTAGACGGACGGATGTTTGGGGTGCTCAGTATCAATCAATGTAGTGCGCCTCGCCATTGGCAACCTGCTGAGATCGAACTGCTAGAAAAATTAGCGACTCAGGTTGAGATTGCGATTCAACAAGGAATTCTCTATCAACAGGTGCATACCCTGGCTAGAAATTTAGAGTCTCAGGTGGCAGAAAGAACCCTACAACTGCAACAAAATATGGCGCAGCTTCAGATGACTAATGAAGCCAAAGATACCTTACTTCATGCAGTAACCCACGATTTGAGAACGCCAATTTTAGGAATGCTGATGGTCTTGCGCCGACTGCAAACAAAATCAGGCGACGCGATCGAGCTTTCTAGAACGGTTCTCGATCGCATCGTTGAAAGTGGGGAGCATCAACTAATTTTGATTAAATCTCTGCTCGAAGATCACTCCTTAGAAGCACAAGAATTAGCACTCCATTATCAAACCATTCAGTTTTCTGAACTGGTGCGATCGACCCTTCAAGATCTAGCGCCTTGCCTCGCAGAAAATCACGTCAAACTAGATAACCTTGTGCCTGCAAATCTGTCACTTTTATGGGCTGATCCCATCCAGATTCGACAAGTTTTAGAGCATCTGATTACCAACGCGGTCAAACACAATCCTCCAGGTTTAGAGATCACGATCGCTGCCGAAGTCAAAGGTGAAATGCTGGAATGCACGATCGTGGATAGTGGCGTGGGTATGAGTGCAGAACAGTGCGCCCAGGTGTTTACGAAACCCTATCTGCGAGGCTTTCATAATCCTCACCTAACCGGATTAGGTCTTGGACTTTTCCTATGTCACCAAATTGTTACGGCTCACCAGGGGCAAATTGGGGTCGAGAGTTTTGTAAATTTGGGCGCAAAATTTTGGTTTACACTGCCCCTGCAATCAGCCACTTGCGATTAGTAACCATCGCGATCGTAGCCTCCTCCTAACACATCAACTTCGTAGCGTTCTGGTGCTAGCAAAACTTGCATTCCTTTGGTTCCGCACAGATGGGAAAGCGTTTGCAAAGCGGCGAGTTCTTCTTGCTGAGCAGGGGTCAACTCCGATCGTTGAAGCTTGATCTCCTCCAGCGATCGTCCATAAAGGGGATTAGCTTTGAGAGAGCGCAAAAGTCCCTTGAAGCCAACACAACTTAGCCCATAGATCAACTGTTCACTCAGGTCAGCCTGGGGGCTAAAAATATAGCCGCCGTGGGTGTCTACTTTGCCTGTAAAAAAATCTAAGCTTAAAAAAACATAGTCTAGAAACCCTAGAAAAGGTTTGCCGATCGCTTTGCTGACAATCCCAACTTGCTTTTCTTTTTGGGTCTTAGGATCGAGGAATTTTTCTTTGTAATTTGTGCAGTCGAAATATGTGAAAAGCTGCGCGATTGATTTCTGACTGTCTTCTAAACCTACAAGATTCTGTCGAGCCGCCAACGAGCTTTCTGCATTCAAAAACAGGTAATTTAAATGGGTCGGGTCTTTGGTATCGGAGGCAGTTTTTGGAGGCAGAACTAAGCGCCCCTCGTCTGATAAATTGACGATGCCCAGCCCACTTTTACGCCGATTTCCTGTCGATGGCAACAGATTTCTGACAATTACATTGCCCAGTCGATAGCCCCCATTGCGAGTTTTTGCGGGAAACGAAAAGTAGTTGGCTGCGGTCGAAGCCAGGCGCAAGGCCATGTCGCCCTCGTTGCAAAATAAGTAAGCTTCCTCAAATCGCCGCAGGGACGATCGCAGCGTGTTTGCCCGCCCTGAAACAATCGCCTCTGCGGGAATATCGGGAGCAACCAAGACTAATTTTCCGAGTCGAAAAACGTTGCCAATGTCAGAGGAGGGGCACTTTTTTAAGATTATCTACATCCAAACTGCCGATCGAACCTGGGTCAAAAACATCCGAAAGAATTCGCACGGCATTGGTGACGACAAACGCTCCCATACTATGACCAATAAAGGAGAGGCGAATTCTTTTTTTGACTCCAGCGGTCAATACTTGTAGAGCGATCTTGCCCCCCATCCTGAGCCACCAGAGCGCTATCTAGCTGGCGAATCAATTCAACAAAATCAGCAACGCCGTAATTACCTGCTCGAAATGTATCTCGAAAATAAACCGTCAATCTAAGAGCAACGATCGTTAAAACAGGTGTAACCGCGACTAGTGAAAGAATCAACAGAAGAACGAATCCCAACAAAAGTTCTAGCCCGCTATAGAGCTTGAAAAGAGTGATCAAAACACTAACGATCGTGCCCACTAACCCTATAATCAAGCCCGTAATGCCCGATTTTGTGACCACACTCATCAGCTTTGGTAGTGCTTTTTGAGCAAACTCTTTTTTATCTTTAAAGTCACCTGATTCGTCTGCAACAATTTGCTCGGACGGCCAACGGTAGCCGATCGCCAACAACCCTTTAGGAACTTCAGAATAGTTTTGAGAAATATATTTGCAGGTTTTTTTATACCAATCTTCTGCACCTGATTTCGGAGTGTTATAGCCATGAATCATAATCAGAATTTCGGCATCTTCTTCATGATCTTTCAAGTATTGAGTAATTTCTTGAATAAGTGGTTTTGGATCGACTTCTAGGACGGAGCCTTCATGATCTTCAACATTGATTGGAGCAGTACTAGAAACAAAATACCCCGGAAATTTGCCATTCTCTACCGCACCAATGCCCAATCCCGCGCCTTTGAAGAATCCCTGGTCAAATGGGGCGTGCCCTACAGCGTTGTCGGCGGCCTGCGCTTTTATGACCGCAAGGAAATCAAAGACCTGCTCTCCTACCTGCGCGTGATTGCCAACCCCGCCGACACCGTCAGCCTGATGCGGGCGATCAACACCCCCCAAGCGCGGTGTTGGTAAGACAACTCTAGATCGCCTCTCCGATGCGGCCCAACAAATGGGCGTGCCCTTCTGGGAAATCATTGAGGATGAAACCTCGGTCAAAACCCTGGCGGGCCGCTCTGCCAAGGGCGTGCTGGACTTTGCCAACTTGATCAAAACCTGCCGGGCCAGCCTCGAACGCGATCGCCCCTCGGACATGGTGCGCAAAGTCATTGATGGCAGCGGCTACCGCAACATGCTGATGCAACAGGGCACCGAAGAAGCCGAAGATCGCGTCCGCAACATCGAAGAACTGGCCAACGCCGCAATGCAATTTGAAGAAGAAAACGAGGACGCCAACCTGCTCACCTTCCTGGGCAGTGCCTCCTTGGCCTCGGACCTGGACAGCCAGGACGAAAACAGCCAAACCGTTTCCCTGATGACGCTCCATTCCTCCAAGGGCCTGGAATTTCCCATCGTCTTTTTGGTCGGCCTGGAGCAGGGGCTGTTCCCCAACTACCGCTCCCTGGATGACCCCTCGGCCATTGAAGAAGAGCGCCGCCTCTGCTATGTGGGCATTACCCGCGCCCAGGACCAGCTATTTATTACCCATGCGTCGGCCCGTCGCCTCTGGGGCTCGCGGGAGCCTGCGATTCCGTCTTTGTTTTTGGCGGAGTTGCCCAAGGAACTGCTCCAGGGCAGCCACATGGGCCTGCTGGATGGCGGCTCACCGGGCAGAAGCGCCCGCGATCGCACCAGTGCACCAGGCATGGGCCATGGCGATCGCGTCGCCCAGGGCACCCTCCGGGACCGCTACAAAAATGACACCCCCGCCCAGGTGCGTGATTCCCTGCGGCCCAAGGCCAGCCCTGCTGTGCTCAATTGGAAAGTGGGCGAACAGTTGGTCCATGGGAAATTTGGCCTGGGCGAAGTCACCCATGTGTTTGGCGAAGGCGATCGCATGTCCATCGCCGTCAAATTCCCTGCCCTGGGCCAGCGCAAAATCATTGATCCGAAGCTGGCTCCGATCCAGCGCCTCGACTGACGCACCCAGAATTTCGGATCCAGAGTCCATAGCATCAACCCGCCAGGGGTCTCCGGCATTGGGGGGTCAACCCACGCCCAAGTCAAGGGTCATGGGCCGTGATCGAGATGAACCCGAGCCGATCAATAATTCATTATACCCGAGATGGCTGCGTATATATGCGTAGTTTTGTCCCAGCCCATGAGCGCCCAGTCCGTTCGCGCCCGAGCCAGCCCCTGGGAGTAAATCACGGGCTCCATCGATCGCATCATCGGTCGTGCGAAGGCCTTGCCGCCCTCGCCGGAACCGCCCCTCTTGCCGTTTGTTCCGCCCACTATGAAAGTTCCTTCCAACCTGTTCCAACAAGGTATTCGCCTGCTGGAGGATCAGCCGCCTTTTTGACGGCCAGCCTCAGCTTTCTGGCGGTCTTGCTGGTGGCCACCGGCCGATCAGTTCACCCCCCAAAGACCTCCAGCCTATCGCTGCTCTACGTCATTCCGCTGCTCTTGGCAGCTTGGTTCACGGGGGAGCGCTATGGGGCCGCGATCGCCGTCCTGTCCGCCAGCCTCTGGATGGGCACAGAACTCAGCCATCCCTCAGCGGTCGATTCCCTGGCTGCTCTATTGGAACATGATCATGCGGCTGGGCACGTTTCTGGTGATTAACCACCTGCTGAGCGCCCTCAAGGGAGCCTACGATCGCGAAAAGCGTCTGGACCGCACCGACACCCTCACCGGGGTCACCAACCGCCGCTATTTCCAAGAGCTGCTCCAGGCCGAATATT
>JAAUOZ010000010.1 GCA_012034655.1 Leptolyngbyaceae cyanobacterium CSU_1_3
GGTCGGAGCTAGGGGGAGTGGCGCTGCTGAGATAGGGCTTCGTTTTTTGAGTTGCAAAAGCCCTAAGTCGAGGCAGAGTCCGCCGTTGCGGTATTCGGGTAGGCCAGTCATTGCGTCTAGATGTGTGATTTCTAGGCCAAGTTCCTGTAGGGGTTCTAGGAGGGAGTAGGTGAGCCATTGGGAGAGTTTGTGAAAAGGGACTAACTGACTGCCAGGTGCGGCGATCGGCAGGGCAGAGTGTGGCCAAACATCTCCCAAGTTTACCCCTGCCAGGGTGGTTCGCCCAGACCAGATGTCTCCTAAGCCTTCTAGAACGGTGCTCAGCACGGTTGTGGCTGGGAGTTGATTGGCTTGAGATTGTTGCACAAGATAGTCTACGAGATTGCCCAGTCGAGCCGGGCTGCCAAACAGATCGGGACGGTTTTGCAGAGTTTGGGCGAGTTTTTGCAGCAGTTGCGATCGTCCCTCCAAGCCGATGAGGGGGTTTTCTGTGCTGACTTGAAACTCGGCTGCGAGAATTTGGGGGGTTAGGGTTTGAAGTCCGGGGGCATCGGCTTGGTAGGGGTTTGCGGGGTTGCTAGAGAATTTGCCCTGGCAGAATAGGTCAAAACTGGCGATGGCGAGACCTTCCGATCGAGTCCATTTCTGCCCTGTGGCCGGTTCTAGATATTGCCAACGATCGCCCGCGCCCGCATCTAGCAGCACACTGGGGATCACTAGATCAAATTTTGCCTTAGCTGTTTCTAGGGCAGATTGTTTCGCGAGAAGCTGGTCTAGCTGGGCCATACGGGCGATGTTTCCCACTTCAAAGTGTCGCCAACGGCTGTGAAATGGGATGTGCAGGTTGGGATAGGAAGTGCGAGTTACTTGCAGCACATAGTCGGCAACTGGGGCGAGTTGAGTTAAGTCGCAGCGAAAATATTGCGACTGCCCAGATTGTGCCAATACGAACAGTTGTCCGCAGCGATCGCGGATGGCTTGGGGAGAACGGAGGTAGGCGATCGTCGATCGGTCTTGAGAGGTGACAGAATCCATAGAGTGAGGCTAGCAGTTTGTCAACGCAAACAAAAAATAATAGAACTCTTGCATGAATACTCTACCCTCACCATGCCGGAGATTTTCGCCCTCCCCTAACCCCTTCTTGGGGGGCGGGTGTCTCACCCGTTCGGGCAGGCAAGATGCCCGTCCCACAAGAATTGCAGTTCATTAAATCCACGTTCCTTAGGCAATTTCTGATCAAAATGTGACCTCTGGCAAGGGCAGGGCAATGTTGTAATTGAGGGCGCTACTTTAACTCAGAATTTGGGTCGCCAATCAGCCATTCTCTAGGAACCTTAAACCGTCGGCTGTTATTCCAATAGAAATTACTGGGAGAAGCGACCACTGGGTAGCTATGGGTCGCAGTGACTGACGGGATTCTGATAATTTTTTTAGACAATACTTCATCTCTGCGCTCCAGGCTGCTTGCTTCAATTTTGGCAATCACATCATACTGCCCATAGACAGTGGCGGCTTCTGAAACTTCGGGCACATCCATCAAGCAAGCAACGAGACGATCGGAACTCAAGGCCGGGGCTTTGATTAATACATAGACTACAAATTTCTCTTGAGGTTTGGAGGAAAGTTGCCGACACCAATAATATTGAAGCGGTTCGTTAACCACAATAAAGGTTCGAGTTGACTTTACCCAACCCAAGAGTTGAATTTTGCTAATTAACAACTCATTGAGTGCTTCCATATTTTCAGCAATTACTTTAATTAAGACATCGTAGTCTCCTTGGATAACTCCGCCTTCAACCACTCCGGAGACGGCATCTAGTCTCAGGTCGCGAAGTTGTTTGGTTCTAGAACGATCGGCATCAACTGAGGTATCAGCCAATCCTTTAATGAGAATGTAAGCCAGAAGGGGATGAGAATCTTCTGACAATAGCTCTGGGGCGTTGTTTCCCATTTGCAAAATTGCCCGCCGCGCTTGAACTCTCACGCAGCGATGCCCAGCATGGCATTTAGTCAGCAAGTTTGCTGTTGCAGGTTGGTATTTTAGTTGACCCAGTAAATTTGCTGCATGAGCTTGAATGATAGGTTCTGGATCAGACAAACCTTTTTCGAGCAGTAATCTAGCACCTTCTTCGTCTTCATCTTTAATCTCAGAAAGTGTCTTAAAAATTTGCCAGCGCAGGCTGACCTCGTGGATTGTATGCTCTTTTTCTAGCAAGCTTTTGAGTGGCTTAATAGCTTGGGGGTTGTTGAGTTCGCCCAGCTTAATCACCGCATCTAATTTGTCAAATAAATCGCCTTGCAGCAGTCGATTTCTAAGTTGATTAATCTTCTGCCCCAAGTCTTCAAATCGTCGATTATATTCTTCGCGAATGTAGGCTACAAGATAATCATGAATGAGTTGATAGTAGACTTTAGAGTCTTCTCGCAATCGTGATACTAATCCTGAATAAATTAAGACTCTGAGAATAAATTGAATTTGCTCAAATCGTATACTTGAAGGGGCAGCAGACGAAGCACTCATCAGTTCACTGCGAGTTCTAATCGTGCGAGTGTTTTCTTTGTGGGTGAGCAGATATAAAACTTTCCAAGCAACGTCTCTATTTGCAAAACCGCAATCTTTAATAACTTGATCGAGCCAAGATTCAATTAAGGTTTTGATTCGTTCTTCAGCGCTTAAGTTTTTTTGTTTCTTGTATTGCTGAAGCGTTGTAATTTGCTCTTCTTCAAGCTGTGATCCAACAATTTGTAGCTCGATCGGGCGAATTTCTCCTAGCTCGTGAGCCAGATCTTGAACCAGTTGATCTACCAAATTGTCTTCTAGGGGAAATTCAGTTCTTTGGGTCAAAGCTTCGATCACAGCTTTTGCATCTTTTTTAGAAAAGTTACCCAAATAATAGAGTGTGTTTTGTGTGAGAAAATCACTGCTGATGGCGCTGAGATTGACACTACGATCGCATTCAAACAAGTAATACAAGTAGTCTTGACGAATCGAGAAAATAACTTTTACAGCAGGAATTTCCAGGGCATTTCGTAGAAACTGATAAAATTTTTGTCGCTCAGATGGAGATTTACAAACGAAGAAAAACTCCTCAAATTGATCAAAGATTAGAACTGAAATTAAGTTGAATTTTCTGTTTTCTTCTAGATAATTGAGAATGCTTTCTGCTGAATCTAGCAGCGTACTAACTTCACGAACAGGGTGCAAATTTTCCGACAAGAGCAGCCCTAAATCTTTTTCCCATCGTCCGCTACCATATTTTTGCATCACGATCGGAGGTAAAAATCTTTGCCCTCTCACTTTCGATTTTTTCTCTAAAGCGGGAATCAAACCTGCATGAATGAGAGAACTCTTTCCCACCCCAGACGGCCCATAAATCACAATTAAATTATGGTGATGAGTGCTAATTTTTTGCACCAAAGTTTCAACATCCTGGCTGCGACGAGACACTTGAATTTCTGGTGCGACTCGATTGACAAAAGCCAACCCTCTCGATCGACTGCCATCTGCTCCCTCCTCCGATCGACAGGGTTGCAAATATCCAGCACCAACAAATGCTCGAAAACCATATTGTTGCTGAACTGAGTACAGCTTGCGTTTGGTGTGAAAGGCTTTGCGATAGTCGCCCTGTTGTCGATAAATCTCATGCAATTTCTGGAGGATTTTTATATAGAGATGCGCTGTGAGTTGATGCCCAATTTTGACAGCGTTTTCTAAACTGTGAATGGCTGCCTTGGTCTGTTCAAGCTCCACCTGAGCAGTTGACAGTAACAATAAATACCAGCCGTAGTTGGTCTGCTCTTCCCAATCTAAAAGAGAGTCAGTGGTTTGCTCTGGGTTATTTTGATCTAGACCGCTTTGATCAAAGTTGTTTTGTAGATGATTTGTCTCTTGAGCATTTTTTAAGACTTGTATGGCTCGTTCGGCAATTTGTTTTGCCTCTGGCCACTCAGCCTTTGCCAGAGCGGCTTCTGCTAATAGCCCATATGCAAAAGCAAGTCTAATGGGATCACGATATTGAAAATGAAGTTGAATTGCTTTTCTCGCAACCCTTGTCAATTCATCCCACTGGTTACGTCTTTCTAATACTTCTCCCCAAGCATTGATAAATTTAGCAACTAAATGAGGGCATTCAGCCCGCCTGAACGCATCAATACATTGCTGAAAGTAGGTTTGCGCGGTTGCACAGTGTTGATCATAATAGGAGCGATCGAGGGAAGCCTGCTTGCGCCACCAAAACCCTAGATAATAGAGCAAGCATCCCTGTTGCTTTAATTGATGCGACGATTGCCAAAAGGTCAGACTTTGCTCAAACTGTGAGCGAGCGATCGCCATCTGCCTATTAGACAATGCATCGAGACCTAGCACAAATGCCAGCCGCGCCGCTAGCTCGTCTGCCAGGGAAATAGTGCGCTCGTGCAAATCTGCACGGGCAGACTCAATCTCCAGGCGACGCTGAAAGTCTAAAGTAGTTGAGGGGGCAAAAACGATGAGCACCCATTTCTAATAGGGTGGCAAACACATGATCTGTTTCTTGTTGCAGAACTGCAATCAAATCTTTGCAAGTTAACTCAAACTTGCAGGTGGTTGTCCAACTTTCAAAGTCTGCGACAACTCTACCAGTCTGTTGATCACTGCATCTGTGACCCAGAGCACGATCGGAAAGGGGAAATTCTGTCGAAAGGCTTCTCTAGCATAGTTCGTTGAAATGAGAATTTGATCAAGTGATTGCACTGCCTCTAGCCCAGTAACCATCAATGCTTGAGGCATGTTTTCTGGACTGGCTTGTGCAGAGATTTGAGTTGCGATCGCAGCATATAAACTTTGATCAGGTGGCAATTCCAGAGTTTGAATGTCAAGGGAGCAATTCTGTTGCAGCCATTCCAGAGTTTGTATTCTCAGCCTGCCATAGTTGCACCGAGCCAACACCATAACAAAGTGTCCTGCGGAAAATTCTAAAGTGCGAGTCAGGGCCGTCTGCGATCGCAGGTTGGCGATCGCGACTTCAGCGTCCTCAGAGAGGGTTGTCATATAAACATTTCCGGAGCTTTGGCTAGGATGGGATTAATATCAAACCATGAACCTTGAGTGTCTCGATATTCAAACATCAGTAAAGTTCTCAGGAGAGTTTGATGTTCGGGTTCTGTCATACTTAACCATTTCTGTTGAGCCACTTGTCGTAGAAGTGCCCAGGCGGGTTCTCTAATTGCTAATCGGAGTTGTCCTTGTTTTTGGGCGATCGTATACTCTAGTGTGCTGCGAGAAATGGGCGGGTTCTCTTGTTGCAGACAGTTAAAGAGCAAGAAGAGCAAGTTTCGCACATGACCTCCACTGGCATTACATAAGCGAATGAGTGTATCTACCTCATCAAAGATTTCTGTTATTCTTTCTAGGCGCTGTGTAGGGGGCAATTCTGGAAAGGCTCTCACCAACACCATTTGTTGTAGAAGTGCCATTCCTTGGTGACAGGTGCTACCGTCGCGCATTTTAATCGGAACCATTGGTAACAATTTGGGTGTTCCCAAACGGTTGACTAGCTCCTCAAAGTGTTGAGAAAACGTCAGTGTTAGAGGAATGGTATAGACAACATGGCAGTGCAGCCGACTCAATTGTGCGCCTCTTTCAATGAAGAGATATTCTGGTTGAGAGCTTCCAGAGGGCATCGGTCGCGGATCTAGTCGTTCTAAGCCATCCACAATCACGACTAGCCCGCGATTGCCTTGTTTTTGCAGTTTGCTATTGGCAACTTCTATTAAGTCTTGGTTGATGGCTTCTAATAGGTTTCGGGTTCGAGGTTCTAAGAAGTCTCGCAAGCGATCGCGCAATCGGGGATTGTCTTTTGTTTGCGCGGTGATTTTAGCAATGCCGATCGCCAGTTCTGTTTTGACCGTAAGATCGATCGGAGTCTGCAATACATCAGCAATTTCAGTAAACAAGTTTGCAAAATAGCCAGGTTTAAGTGAAATATTGATGGCATCTAAGCTTTCACCCACATGACGCGCGATCGCCAGCAAAATATCGCTGAGTTCAACGTTACTCATATCCAAGCCGTCGCTAACAATGTCAAAGTAGACGACATGAAAGCCCTGCTTTTCTAGCAACATTTTGAGCCGCAACAACTCTGTTGATTTGCCACAGCCCAAATGTCCTGTAAACAGTTGGCAAATGGTTCCATCCGAGAAGGTAATTGTTCTGTTGAGTTCTTGAATGATTTCGCCTCCTCGCACCGATGAAAAATCGATGTAGTATTTTTGGTCGATCGGGTTGCCCAGATTCAGAGTTCTCGCGTTGTTGCACGCATTAAAAAATTTGATCAGTCGTTCTCTGTCCATGCTGATTTCCTCTTAAATCGGACTACTCAACCGCTTCATAGATTGCTGTGATTGCGATCATCCAGACTAGACAAATGCTAATTCGCCAGAGCCACTTGCTCAAAAACAACATCAGCAGTTGGGTAATGCCAAAAGCGCCCAGTGTGGCAGATAGCAGCAAAGCAGATCCAAAACCAACCAACAGAAATAGGAAGCCTTTGAAGGTGCTGCTAGACAGCCAGTAGAGTGCGGTGTGTTCAGTTTTTCTCATTTTTTTACTGATTGTTTGACTGGTTTTTTAGTGAGGCTATGAAACGTCAATCAAGAGTGTGAGGTTGCGCCTGCCCACCACGCGAACGATCGTGCCTGGCATTAGCGTCACCACTTGCTGACAACGAGCCTGCCAAAACGACCCGGCATGGTGGACACAGCCTGCTTGCCCGGCCGGGATCACGTCCGCTACTACGGCAGCATCTTCGTCTCCTTCCCACAGGTCGTCTCGCGATTTGGGATCGATCGTCGGCAGCGGCTGGGTGAGCCTATCAATAAAGGTGAAGTGTTTGAGCCAATTGAGTTGCATTGCAGAGTCTCCTAGTGTGTAGGGATGAAGGGTTGCCTTGAGCAGGCGATGCGAGAGGGATGAAAGCTTAGAGGGCAAAGGATGCCTCAATTTCAAGATGGCGAGCTATCTGGTAGAGGGTGAGTTAAAAGCGATATCTTTGATTGATATCTACGCTTGACGATATCGTCGCTTGATATCAATAATTTGTCAACCAAATAATTGCAAATTGGGAGAATGTAAATTTGTAGTAATCTGGCAACGATCGTTGACGAATGATATCTAGCTGTGATATCGTAGCGAAGCATCAAAGCCACAGCCTGCTTGTTTCCTGAATCTGCACATCTACGTTTCGGGCAAAAGACCTAAATGCCTCACCAGAAATCGACTGGCGTGGCAGCAACTTTTGCTGACCGATGCTAGTGCTTTTACGGATACTCAGGGTATGCTGGTAAGAACTCTTTTGCGAGAGTGATTTTTCAACACGCCTCGTATCCGATCTCAAATCAAACCTCGGTGCAAAAGTCAGTTTTGAAGCTTTGTGCACACACAACCTGTGCAGAAACTGCAAGACTTTTATTTGCTTGAGTAGATTTTGGGTTGGTTGCAGCTTTGATGTGCGAACTAAAGACCCAATGTGCATCTACCATAGTTTATTCCATGAGCATCAAGAGATTTGGAACGCGATCTTTGAAGATCCTCCCCGCACCGATATTCTTTGGGCAGCCATTCGATCGCTGTTAGCAACCCTTGTTGAATTGAATGGAGGAAGTGAAGAGATCGTAGATGGCAACATTGTTTGTGTTTCGATCACTTATGGGAAGGAACACATGATCTTTATCTTCCCTTATCAGCTGATCAGGCTTGTGCCACCAAGTCTCATATAAGCAAGGTCAGGAAGTTCCTACAGACCGTAGAAACCGAACTAGCAGATTGAACTATGTTGAGTTACCAAGGCTACAACGCGGCCCTTGAAATCGATGAAGAATCAGGGCTGTTGGTGGGGGAAGTTCTAGATATCAGCAACGTGTTGACCTTTGAAGGTGAAACGTTTAAAAAAGCTGTTTTAGAGTTTCATAGGACGATCGACATCTACCTAAAAACCTGCAAGCAGAAAGGGTTGACTCCCGAAAAGCCTTTCTCAGGCAAGCTTCCCTTTCGGACAAGGCCCGAGATTCACCAGGGGCTATTTCTCGCGGCTCAGGCAAGCAAAAGCATCAACGCCTGGATGGAGGACATTCTCAGGCAAGCAGCCAACTATCAACTCAATCCCAATCAGACGGGCATCTACCAACCTCCCTATTTGAGCCGTGCATTTGCCGCAGATGACACCGTTGAAGTGGGAGCCGCCAGCCTACGAAAATCATTCACCACACGTTGGCTGCTTCTGAGCAAACTGACCCAGGGCTAAAAAAGTCGTTTTTGGGCAAGCTCCCCTTTCGGACGAAACCAGAGATCCATCGATCGATTTATCTAGCGGCTCACCAATCCAAAAAAAGCATCAATGCCTGGATGGAGACCGTGTTAGTTTGGGCTGTCATTCACCACTTGAGAAATCAGTTGAGCGGCAACACCTGGGAAAGAGATAAGTTGCCTTCTAGCCTAAAGTACGGGCTACAAGACGTAGATAAAAGAGAGCGACTTCTGGATGAAATTATCTCAGCGCTCAATCAGAAAAAATCTTTAGATACCTATCAGCTTTTGCTTGCGATCGAAGCCTGTTTAGAAGGGGTTGATGGTATCAAAGCTTGTCTTGATCACCCAGAGCAAGTCTCAGGCGTGATGCCCATTATTTTGAACGTGGCAGACATAAAACTTACTTCTCTACCCCCAAAAGAATTACTCGTTCAACCACGAGCCTCGTTTCACAACAAACAGTAAATCATTTCCAGATCAGGCGTGGGGGGAAATTAAAGCAAACTAGATGCCGGGTTGAGCGCAGTCGAAACCTGGCTAGTGGTACATGATTAGCCCACAGAATCCTTATTTAATAGACATCTTCAGAAATAACAAGAGTACGCTACGAGTAGCGCAAATGACAGGGATTTTCCGCTTTTTAGGCGCTTCATTTAGCGTAGTTCTCTTATTCTTGAAGAGGTCTAATAGAGTTGTTGGGTAATAAACTCAAAAATCCTTGAAACCTTTGCCTAGAAAGCGTTTTAGCAGTTTTCGATAAAAATCCTTGAAATCAAGTGTGTACAAGCGTTTCAGCGATTTTACCCGTTATTTTCCAACAGGTCTAATGATTCCAGCTTTCAGCCCTTCCTCTGCCGGAGCTACTATATCGCCATTCAGCGATATGCTAATTGTCCAACTGGCACATTTTACCTTGATGAAATAATGAATGCACTTTAAACTCTCAGTGTTTCCCGCAGTATCCAACAAGTTTGCTTGACGACTCTGTAGGTCGGTGAGTATTGCATTTCTTGTTTTCATTCATGGAATCGATCGCTGCTATCAATCTGGCTCTTGACATAGTTACGACTTAGATCAGGCTTTAATTGAACAAAGCACTCTGATCCTCCAGATGTTAAAGAATGAGCGTGAGCATTTAGCAGGTTTCAGTTCTGTGCTGAAAGTCAAGTTATCAGACAATTAGCCAGTTCGTCAGTGCAATACTCCGGACAGTGTTTGAGGCGAAGGCTAAAACCCGCATCCCACCGTTGGCATTTGTCCAAGATCGAAGACTGAAATTCGCATTCTATCGTGGTCAATTTAAAACTGTCCGAACTGTTGTCAGTGTTCTCGCGCTATAAAAAGAAAAAAATCTACGTTTCAGCTTCTCACTTTTTAAGTCAGGATGCGGTCGTACTAACCAATGAGAATTCTCTTAGGTCATGATCTCTTTTTTCACTTTGCCATCTCCCTGGGTGGTAAAGTGGTTGCAAATTCGTTGAAAGATCAAGCACAGCAAGAATTAGACCAAATTGAAGATTGGCTCAAAACACCATCCCCGCACCCATCCTACAAAGTTAAATCTGTCGGCTCAGATAGGTCTGCGATCGTTCTGCACGAGTCGTTAGATCACATTTTTTATACTCATTTTCAAACTAAAGATCTACCTCAAGAGATAATCGATCGCTACGTGGCAAGTGTGGTTGAGCAAGTTAAATCTAAAGGCATCATCCTGGTTCCAGACGGTGACTATCGATTTACGGGCAAGGCTTGCCAAAATATTGTGCAAGTGGAGCTAGAGTTTGCGTCTAAGAACGGGTGTAAAGTGCTGACCCACGATCGCCCAAACTATCGATCGATGGATTGCAACAACCTGGTCTATTCTAGTCTGCAAGCTTTTCTACTAGACAGCGTACCTGTTGCTCGGTCTGAGAATCAGAAAGTGGGTGAAATTTATGGACAGCGTAGGGTTGAAAGTAGCGATCGCACTAGCTCTCAATCAGCCATTTTTAACTATCTGCAAAATCTACTGCTTCAAGGACTCAACCAAAAAACGACCTCTCCTAATTCTAAAAAACGCAGCAGAGGAAATTCTCATTGGCTAACCTGGTTTGTGCTGATCGTGATCATGATCCGATTATGCGAAGATATTCTCGAAGGTCTGTCGCCCCAGTATGAATCTGAGAGCGATCGCGGCCACCATCGATCGCCTGATCCCGGTAAGATTTTTACACAAGAGCTTCCCTTTGCCAATCGATACAGCAACGCTCAAGGCATGATGCCAGATCATAGTTCTGCGAATGCTAAGGCGATTGCTAAAGTCGATCAGCCTGGTGATGGCGAAGAAACGCCAGAAATTAAAGGATTGCCAACCAATCAGGCTATAAGAAACTCTAAGGTTGCTGGTGGCGATCGTCCAGTAGAGTCGCCATCTCAACAAAGCGGCATTCAGAAATCAATCAGCTATGAATCTTCTAAAGCGCTCAGTTTTAGTGTTGCTGCGAATGCTCTAGCCAAAGGTTCTTCTCAACCAGGTGACGATCAGGAGAATATTTTTGCACAGGTTAAGAGCAATACACTCAAGAATGAATCATCTCAGGTGTTTGATGGCAATGTGGCGGATGAATTGAGCGGTGAATTAACGAGTGAGTTAGCGAATAAGTTAGCGATCGTAGACAACCCAACGATCGCTGCTCAACTTTCTAAAAATATACAGTCAGTTTCATTCGATAAACCATCAGATGAAAAGCTGGAAGTCACTTCTCTGTCGGAAGATTTATATAACATTCAAGCTCCCTTGAAGGGTGATTCTATCCAAGGCAGTGAGCCTAGACTCAATAGTTCTCCTTTCTCTATTGATTCTTCAAGTGGTTTTGCAGACGGCGCTACACCCAAGATTAACGGTAATGCTTATTCTGAAATTAAGACTAAGCCAGGTGACATTGAAACGCCTCTGATGTTTAGCACGCCCATCAGTGACCGATTCAACATTCAGGCGATCCCAACGACTCCAGATGTGTTTAAGGCAAACGCTAGGAGTTTTGTGAATAGCTCGATCGTCGATCAAGGGGCGGGACAAGCTGTACCTAAAAACGACAAGATTGATAATGCGATCGAGAACCCTATGCTCCGTGAAGGGGGAATAGCAGCGATCGACACCCAAACTATTCGTGATGCAATCACTACTTCACCAGTTTCTGCACCCAGCCCTAACGGGATGGAGTTTAAAGGTTCTGAGTTAATTTCTGCACCCCTACCATCCGAGGTTCCTGCAAATTATTCAGGAAGTGTCACCTCTCCCCAGCAGTCAGAGAACGTTTCCTTCCCACCTAGCTCTAGCAACGCCTACCCTGAACCTGACTCAAAACTGCTCCCTCGCAATATCAGCCCGCTTCCTACCCTGCCAAATCAAGAAAACACTACCTTAGATTGGATGAACGCCAACCTGACCATCAGCTTGGGCAACGTGACTCTAGCGCGGGATGGAGAACGCTGGTCGGTGGTCAAATTGGGTGGCGGCAGCATCGTCGCCCAGGTGAATGGGCAAGTGTTCACTACTTATCTGAGCAGCTTCGCCCCAACTCGTGATTTGGGACAGATGACAGCGATCGATTTTAGCGGTGGCATCTTCAAGACCAATGTTGGCATTGCAGTATCTAGCTACTCTGCCGAAAGTTGTCTAGCTGTTCAATTTAAGGGCGGCACTTTAGAGGGCAACATTGGTAGTATCACTTCAAAGACCAATAGTAGTTTAGATAGTAGTTTTGATAGTAGTTTTGATAGTAGTTTTGATGGGTTGGGCGTTCAGTTTGGGGGTGGGGCGGTGCAGGTGCAATTTGGGGGTGGCTCCTTGCTCGATCGGTCAACAACTTCACCCCTTTGCTCCTCGACCCGTGGCAAATTTGAGCTTGCTCTGGGTGTCAACGCCAGTAGCTTCAACAAGCAATTTACAGTGAACACTTTCCTGCCTTATTTGCTGCAAGAAGTCTTAACAACCCATCAGATTCTACCTGACTTTCCCCAACAAACTGGACTGTGATCGCCCCTTTACCTCCAACCGGGCTGGTATATTGAATCACGATCGAGGAAACAGTAGTCGGTGAGCTAGCAGAACTGGTTTGCAAAAAGGTTTCAAAAGTTCAAGACTGGAAGCTTTTTTGGGAACTTTTTGGATAGTCAATGACAACTTAAATAGAGTAGGTCTAGAGGGTCAGTTTTAGCAAAACTGTCAGAAAGGGTGCTAGTGGTCTGCCAAGAATTATCTTGTGGAGCAAGCCCCTCAAGATAGCCATCTTTCCCCGATCTCAAGCTCGCAAATTCAAAGATGACAAACCATTCGTTGAGGGTGATTGTGCGGTTTTTCAATTTCTTGGCAACCAGTCCATCATCCCACTGGAATGGAGTCTGTCAATCGCTCTATGCTCACGTTAAGCCATGTTGAAGTACAAGGGTTACACAGCCACGATCGAGGTTGATCTAGATGCGGAGATTCTCTACGGTGAGTTGCTCGGCATCAAAGACATCGTAACCTTTGAAGGGAGAACGGTTGCCGAGATCAAGCAGGAATTCTATCGATCGGTCGATGCTTACCTCAAGTTTTGCAGCCGCCTGGGGCAGCCGCCTAATTTGCCAGACGGTGGCGGTTTTGCCTCAGATGGTGCAGAAGGGTGATAGATTGCCTCTGGGCTTTAGAGTTGCGATTTTAACCTGAATTCAATGCGGCTAAAAGTGCCTTCATCCTCCCAACCTCCTGCTCCACCTCTGTGATGAATTGGCCACAGTTCAGCATAAGTTGTCTCGGTGAAGCAGGAATTTTAGAGGGCAATCTTTGGAATCCCCCGCTATATCGGGACTCTGATTAGCGGGGGGAGGGTGTCAATCGCTCAATTCTCGTCCTCTGATATTGGCGAGCGACTCTTCGGTTAGCACATCGTCCTCGGTGTAGTAGCCTGCTGCCTTTTTGGCCTCGATTTCGACCCTTGCGTCAGCAGGAATCAGATCCGCAGGAATGGGCACTCTTTGAATCACTTGAATGCCCGATTGGGTGATAGCTTTGTACTTCATGTCGCTCATTGAGACCAGGCGATCGATGCGGGTAATGCCCAACCAGTGCAACACATCGGGCATCAATTCCTGAAAGCGCATGTCTTGCACCCCAGCCACGCATTCCGTTCGTGCAAAATAGGCATCGGCTCGATCGCCGCCTTCTTGGCGTTTTCTGGCGTTGTAGACGAGAAATTTGGTCACTTCGCCGAGCGCTCGTCCTTCTTTCCGCAGGTAGACAATCACCCCAGCGCCGCCTTCTTGAGCCGTCTGAATGCAGGCTTCGATGCCGTGGACGAGGTAAGGACGACAGGTGCAAATATCTGATCCAAAAACGTCAGAGCCGTTGCATTCATCGTGAACCCTCACTGCGAGAGGCTTATCGGGATCGGCGATCGTCGTGGGGTCGCCGACCATGTAAACCGTGAGACCGCCGATCGGGGGCAAGAAAACCTTCAGATCGTGGCGGGTGATGAGATCGGTAAACATGCCGCCCGTTTGCTCAAACAAGGTACGCCGCAGAATACTTTCTTCTACGCCTAGCCGTTTGGCAATGCCAGGGAGATACCAGACTGGCTCGATCGCTGCCTTCGTCACGACCAAATCGCCGCCCAGCTTCATAATGCGCCCGTCTTCTCGCAAGCGGCCTTTGGCAACGGCTTCTTGGAGTTCTGGCATGTTGATATGCGCCTGGGTAATGGCGATCGAAGGGCGAATGTCGTAGCCCTGCTCACAGAGGTCGGCATAGACCTCGCCTACCAGTGCGCCAAAGGGGTCGAGGGAGACAATACGATCGGGATCTGACCAGGCAGGATGGGGCCCAATGTGGGCGGCGGGGGAGGTGTTGGTCAGGTCGGCGCGATGATTCGACTGAAGCTGGCCGCTGGCCACAGCCAGAGCACGATATACCGCATAGGAGCCGGAGTGAGTGCCAATGACATTGCGGTGGGCGGGGTTAAGCACTGTGCCAATGATGGGGCCACGTTTGTGGGGGTCGGCGGCTCCCCAGTGTAGGGCGATCGGTTTTGGCCCAAACCGCGTCGGGTGAGAACTCAAGACAATGTGCGTCTGCCTGGGCTTTGGACTCGGTTTTGGATTGATAGGTTCGCTGACCATCGATAGACACTCCCCACTCGCCAGATTGCAAGCCAATTGTATTCTTCTACCAGTTTAAAGAGGAAATGCGATCGATGCTTTGCTGAACCTTCGATCGAGCGCAGCTTCTACGTCATCCAAAATCGCAACTCTAAAATCTAAGGAATGTGGATTGATCAATACCGGAGATCTTCGCCCTCATCCCCTAACCCTTTTCCCAACCTGGGAGAAGGGGAACCGGACTCCTGCTCGCTCGCCCAGATTGGGAGAGGACTGGGGCGAGGGCAAGACCACCTTGCAGTGGACGGCATGATTGAATCCACGTCCCTAAGCTTCAAACTTCTCGTAAGCTTCTACGATTCTTTGCACCATGGGGTGGCGTACCACATCCGCCTTAGAGAGATGGCAGAACGCAATCCCTTCCACCGATCGCAAGATTCTTTCTGCCATTCCTAACCCAGAAGATTGATTGGTAGGCAAATCGGTCTGGGTTAAGTCTCCAGTGACGACCATTTTAGATTTAAAGCCAATTCGCGTCAGCAACATTTTCATTTGCGCTGGCGTGGTATTTTGTGCCTCGTCGATAATCACAAAAGCGTTGTTTAGGGTACGGCCTCTCATATACGCGATCGGGGCAATTTCAATGATGCCGCGCTCCATCAAGCCTGCAATCTTCTCAGGATCAACGAATTCGTATAGCGCATCGTAGAGAGGGCGCAGGTAGGGATTCACTTTTTGTTGCAAGTCGCCTGGCAAAAAGCCCAGTTTTTCGCCCGCTTCTACGGCTGGGCGAGTCAAAATCAACCGCTCATATTCATTGGCAAGCAGCGCTTGAACTGCCAAAACTGCCGCCAGATAAGTTTTTCCCGTCCCGGCGGGGCCGATGCAAAACGTCAGATCGTGGGTTCGCACAGCCTGCACATACTGGCGTTGGCGAAAGGTCTTAGCCCGAATGGCATCCCCGCGTCGAGTGCGTGCCAGCATATCGCGTTGCAGGTCTTGCAGTTCTCCTTCTCGATGGGTATCTAACGCATGACGAGCCGTGAGAATATCTACACTGGCAATGGCTTTACCCTGACTCCAATAATCTTTGAGCGATTGAACCAAACGATGGCACAGGTCGATCTGATTTTCGGTTCCAGAGATCAACAGTTCCTGACCTCGCAACACCAACGCTGCGCCGGTTTGTCTGGCTAAGGTTTTTAGGTTGTCCTCCTGGGTTCCCGATAGGGCGATCGCACTTTCAACACTCGGCAATTGAACGGTTAAAGTTTCTACCATGCACATCCAAAACCTAAAATTAAAATGCTAAAGACACCTGAATTTCTGTCTAAATGTAGACTTTCCAGGTGTCTTCTCAATTCTTATTGTGGCGTGTTTTTTGCAGAACTACCTGTCTGTCTGCTGCTTGGGTCGAGGTTTGGGGATGCTGCGAGGAGCAGAATCGCTGCGCGAACTCAACGATCGTTCGTTGGTTGGCTCGCTCGATCGTTCTGGGTCGGCTTCTCGACCACTCTGACTGCCAAAGATATCTAGCACTGCGGAATAGCCTGCTGCTTTGGCCACCCCTTCTAAGGTCGAGCGAATTGCCTGAATATTGCGCCCACCCCGACCAAACACGCGCCCTTTGTCTGTGGCCTCAAAGGCTAACCGCACCCAGACGCGCGATCGATTGGCTGAAATTTCGCAGTCTACTTTGAGAGACTCCGGAGTCTCTAGAAAGGGCTTGACCAAAAATGTGACTAACCCGGCGTAATCTGGATTCACTAGAGAATCCTCAACCACTAACGGGTTCGGTCGGCGGTTCAAACACGTTTTGTTTTCGGAGAATGTTCCGAACGGTTTGGGTGGGTTGTGCGCCCTTTTTGATCCAATCTAGAATGGCGGGAGCATCTAGCCGAACTTCATCGGTTCTAGGGTTGTAGAAACCAAGCTCTGCAAGGGGTCTACCGTCTCGTCGGCTGGTGCTTTGCGCGGCTACAATTCGGTAGCTGACTTCGCGCTTTTTGCCATATCGCTTGAGTCGCAGTTTGATCATGCTGAGAAAGTGAACTCCTGTCGATTACAAAGTAATTACTAAGGTCAAGGGATGGGCCGCAGGAAAGATTCTGGGCTACTCATTCTATCACGGCTTAAGTTACTCGAACTAGGCCAGCGATCGCAAGTCTGAGGCGATTTCTCAAAAAACGCGATGTGCAACTAGGTTCGCCCTCATCGCCTAACCCTTCTCCCACCGGGGGTTACTTGTTGGCTAGAAATCTCCTGAGATTTTGCTGGTTGTTGATAGGGCCAGACGGCAGGAGGGACGATCGGGCTACAAGTTGCCAAATCCTTTTTTCTTTTTGTCTTTGTTTTTCTTCTTTTTGTTGGGGTTGCCTGCGCCGCTAGGGTAGCCTCGCCACCCAGGAGGAGGAGCCTGCCCGTAGGGGTTGCCGCCGCCCATTCCTGGCATTCCACCCATTCCTGGCATTCCACCCATTCCTGGCATTCCGCCCATTCCGGGAAAGTTGCCCTGACCCATCTGCTGCATCATGGTTCGCATCTTTTGAAAGTTGCTCACCAAGTCGCTGACATCTTTCTCGATAAAGCCAGACCCTCTGGCCACGCGGCGGCGACGGCTTGGAGAACTGGCCAACAGATCGGGATCTTTGCGCTCTTGAATGGTCATCGAGCCAATCATGGCCTCTGCTTTTTTGAGTTGCGTTTCGCCCTGCTGGAGTTGTTCGCTACTCAGTTTGTTCATACCGGGAATCATCTTGAGAACGCCGCCCAGAGAACCCAGATTTTTGAGCAGACGAGTCTGTTTGAGGAAGTCGGTAAAGTCAAATTTTGCGGACAGGATTTTCTCCTGCATCTTCTCGGCTTCGGCAAAATCGACTTCTTCGCGGGCCTTCTCGACTAAAGTGAGCACGTCACCCATGCCGAGAATGCGCGATGCCATGCGATCGGGGTAGAACGGCTGTAGGGCATCCACCTTTTCGCCCACGCCAATGAACTTGATCGGCTGACCAGAGATGCGTCTCACACAGAGCGCTGCTCCGCCACGAGTGTCGCCATCTAGCTTGGTGAGAATTGCGCCTGTGATGCCGATTTGCTCGTGGAAGGTGCGCGTCAGATTGGCAGCTTCTTGCCCCGTCATCGCGTCTACGACAAGCAGTGTTTCGTGGGGTTGAATGGTTGCCTTGATTTGGGCGAGTTCGCCCATCATCTCTTGGTCAATTTGCAGCCGACCTGCCGTATCGACGATCACCACATCAAAGCCTTCTGCTTTGGCGCGTTCGACCCCTTGCCGGGCAATCTCGACGGGGTTGGCATCTTTGCCAAGCTCAAAGACGGGGATATTAATTTGCTTGCCTAATGCGACTAGCTGATCGATCGCGGCGGGTCGATATACGTCTGTCGCTACCAATAGTGTTTTGCGTTCTCCTTTGCGAAGATGGAGGGCAAGTTTGGCGCTGGCGGTGGTTTTTCCGGTTCCTTGCAGACCGGCCATGAGCACGATCGTCGGTTTGGTCTCTGCCTCCGCAAGCGGGACGTTGGCTTCACCCATCACCTGGACGAGTTCGTTGTAGACGATTTCGATGAACTGTTGATCGGGGCGAATTCCTGAGATTACCTCTGCGCCCAATGCCTTTTGCTCAACCTCAGCCACAAAGTCTTTGACGACTTGCAGGTTGACATCGGCTTCTAGCAAAGCGCGACGCACTTCTCGCAGAGCATCTTTGACATTCGATTCTGAGATTTTGTCTTGACCCCGGATCTTTGTCCAGGCTTGTTCTAGGCGTTCGGCAAGAGCGTCAAACATAATTCAAAGTTGCCAACGATCGGCTTTATTCAATGGACTTTATGGGAGTGGAAATGGCTGAAGCAAGCGGGGAGAATGCTTCTCTAATCAGATTAGCGTGTTCTGCCCGATCGCTGCCGAAACTTAGAGGATGTTTGAGTATCCTATGTTAATAACCGGGATGCCTGTCGGAGAGGGTAAGGCTTGTGGATTAAATAATTTCGGAAAGCAATATCAGGATTTATCTATGACCACGATAAGCCGCGACGTGATGACTCAGATTCAAGTCTTCAATCAGGGACGGAAGCCAGAATTGCTCAAGCTCAAATATCAAGCGATGGCAACGAATGCCTTTGTTTTTTTGCGCGGCAGTTGTCATCTGTTTTATGAAGATTTGCCGACAGATTCTCGACTTGATGCAGCGCCTCATACCTGGATTTGTGGCGATCTGCATTTGCAAAATTTTGGCAGCTACAAGGGCGACGATCGCCTCGTCTATTTTGACATCAACGACTTTGACGAAGCGGCTCTAGCCCCCTGCACCTGGGACGTGGCCCGCTTTTTGACTAGCGTTCTTGTGGCGGCCCACACCCTAAACGTGAATGACGAAGAAGCCACGGGACTCTGTGAACATTTTCTCGAAAGCTACACCACTGCCCTCCTAGCCGGCAAAGATCGCACCATTCACCACGAAACGGCCAAAGGATTGGTTGCAGACTTGCTAAACAGCCTAAAGCTCCGCGATCGCAAAGCCTTTTTGGACGATCGCACCGAGCTAAAAGGCAAACAGCGCATTCTGAAGCTCAACCCACAAAAAGTCACTCCCCTCTCTGAGGAGGAGCGATCGCAGGTGACATCGTTGATCGAAACCTGGGCAGAAACCCAAAAAATCCCAAGTTTTTCAAAGTTTTGGACATGGCTCAACGCATAGCGGGGACGGGCAGTTTGGGACTCGATCGCTACATTATTTTGGTCGAAGGAGATGGCTCTCCCCACAAAAATTATTTGCTCGATCTCAAAGCCGCTCGATCGTCGTCGCTCTATCCTCATCTGCCCATTCCCCAGCCCGACTGGATCAGTGAAGCAGACCGGATTACCAGTATCCAGTATCGGTTTCAAGAGTCGCCGCCAGCGTTGCTTAACCCCTTGCAGCTAGGGGGCAAATCCTATGTGCTGCGAGAACTTCAGCCGACTGCCGATCGCGTCGATCTCCACGCCTGGAATGGCAAAATCAAGCGTCTCCAGCGCGTGATCCAAATGATGGCAGAGGTCACGGCTTGGGGGCAGTTGCGTAGCGGCGGACGGCAGGGATCAGCGATCGCCGATGAGCTAATTGCTTTTGCAAAAGATGCCTCAAATTGGCACACTTCCCTTTTGGAATACGTCCACACTTACGCGGCTCAAGTAGAAGCCGACTATCTAATTTTTCAAGCAGCCGTTGGGGGAGAAGGGTGAAATAGAGTAGTAAATTTTGTACAGAATTCGCGGGCATTTCACCCCTTCCGCCTCATGTGGCAACTTCTTTCCTATTCCTTCCCGCGTCGCCTCCAACCCAAGCAGTTGGCAATTTTTGAAGCCTGCCTAATTGGTCTGGTCTCCGGTTTGGCAGCCGTTTTGCTCAAGCAAGGAGTCGCCTGGATTAGTGGCTGGCGCTTGCAGGTTGCTTACCAGCATCCCGCTTGGTTTGTGTTGCCGATCGTCGGTCTTGTCGGCAGCCTCCTAGCCGGATTGCTCATCGAACGCGCTGCCCCTGAAGCCGCCGGAAGTGGCATTCCTCAGGTTAAGGCAGCTTTGGGCCATGTGCCGATCGCCCTCAATGCACGGGTTGCGATCGTCAAACTCATCAGCACCCTTCTTTCGCTCGGCTCAGGACTGACCTTGGGACGACAGGGCCCCACCGTGCAAATTGGAGCAGCGATCGCTTCCCAACTGAGCGCTTGGGTTCCCACGTCTCCCGATCATCGGCGACAACTGATGGCCGCCGGAGCCGCTGCCGGGTTGGCAGCCGGGTTTAATGCGCCGATCGCGGGGGTGTTGTTTGTCGTTGAAGAATTGCTCCAAGATGTATCAGGGCTGACTTTGGGAACTGCCATTTTGGCCTCATTTGTGGGGGGCGGTGGTTTCTCGATTGCTAGGTGGGCAGGGGCTAAATGGCAGCCCAAATTGGCTGGGCGACTATACAAATTTTACAGCCGGGGAAATTCCCCTACTCATGGTATTGGGCGTTTTGGCGGGGTTGCTGGGGGCGCTCTTTAGTCGGGGAATTCTCCTCAGTTTGGCATTCAATCGGCGAATGCTGCGCTTTGGGTTGCCCTTGAGAATGGCTTGGGCGGGGCTGATTTCTGGCTTGCTAGTAGCCCTGTTGCCCGCAGCCCTGCGAGACACTGCCAGCCTGCAAGAAGTTTGGCTGACCAGTGACCTCGGTTGGGCGATGACCGCCGTTCTTTTTGTGACAAAATTTTTGCTGACTCTAGTTGCCTGTGGGTCAGGTGCGCCCGGCGGACTGTTTGCCCCTTCGCTGATTCTTGGCTCGGCGCTAGGGTTGCTAGTCAGCACGGCGGCTCTGGCGTTGCAAAATGCGTCTGGGCTTCCCCTAGGGCTAGATGGGAGCGATGGATTGGTGACAACCTGCGCCCTAGCAGGAATGGGAGCATTCTTTAGTGCTGTGACGAGAGGGCCGATTACGGCGATCGTGATTGTCTTTGAGATGACGGCCGACTTCAATCTTGTGTTGCCCTTGATGATTGGGTCGGTGATCGCCTATCTGGTGGCAGAAAGTATCTACAGTGGCTCGATCTACAAGCATTTGCTGGCGTGGAATGGGATTGAATTGCAAAAAACGGGCGCGATCGACACGCGGCTTTCTGGGCTGACGGCTGCCGATATTATGCAAAGCCGCGTCGAAACGCTATCTAGCCAAATTAGCCTAGATGAAGCAATCCAAGCATTTTCACGATCACACCATCGAGGCTTTCCGGTTGTGGAAGCGGGCAAACTGGTGGGCATTGTCACCCAAACCGACCTCGCCAATAATAGTGGAGAATGCCACTTCGCCAGAGATCAACCCCTCAGCAGCGTTATGACTCCGCAACCTGTGACGGTCAACCCGACTGATCCGCTGACGCAGGTGCTGCATTTGCTCAATCGCTATAAAATCAGTCGGCTCCCCGTGGTCGATCGCCGCAAACTAGTGGGCATCATCACCCGCGCCGACATCATTCGCGCAGAATCTGACCAACTGAGTGGCAAAACTGCCCAGGTGGGGCCGCAGCCCGAACCGTCCTATGTGGTGTATCAGACTCGCTCGCCTGCGGTGGGTCGAGGGCGCTTGCTGGTTCCGATCGCCAATCCCCAAACCGCAGAGGCGCTTTTGCAAATGGCCGCTGTAATTGCCCACGATCGCGACTACGAACTGGAATGTCTGCAAGTGATTCTAGTGCCTCGCTACCAGTCTCCTGCCGAAACCTCTGTCTCAACGACCCTCAGTCGTCGCCTACTCAAACATGCCACCCGTCTCGGCGAAAAATGGAATGTCCCCGTCCACACGGAGGTTCGAGTTACCCACGACATCGCCTACACGTTGCTAGAAGTTCTGAAAGAACGCCATATCGACCTGATCGTCATGGGCTGGAAGGGTGAAACAACCACCCCTGGCCGCGTCTTTGGCAACGTGGTTGATACGATCATTCGGCAGGCCAGTTGTGACGTGGTTTTGGTGAAGTTTGCCGATGCCCCTGATGCCGTGCCGCACTTCGATCGTTGGCTGATTCCGACCGCAGGCGGCCCCAACGCTCGTCAGGCTATTCGCTTTCTCCCTGCCTTCACCCAACTCGCCACCCGACCCGAAATTTTTCTGTGCCAGGTTCATTCTCCCCAACACAATCTGCCCGATGCCTCCGCCCTCGACGAAGCGATGACCTATCTGGGTAAGCGGTTAGACTGCCCCGTGGCGCTGACTTCTCTCTGTGCTAGCTCGGTTTCTGAAGCGGTGATCGATCTAGCCCAAAAGGATCAGTGTGATGTGATTGTGCTGGGGGCAACCCGCGAAGGACTGCTCCAACAGGTGATCTACGGCAACATTCCCGAAGAGATTGCGCGACGCTGTGGCTGCACGGTGATTTTGGTTCGGGGGGCGATCGTCTAGGCAGACACTGTTAAATTCGCTGGCGCTGCTGAAGGAACGTGTTTAAAAACCCTCTGGCTACGATTGCGTCCCTAGATTCTGCAACGCCATTCGCTGACTTTGAAAGCCGGGCTAAAGCCAGATTTTAGAGAATTGCTGATCTCGATCGCCCTCTGTTACTGTGCTGGTCAAGCTCGATACATTTTTCGGCAGATCGATCGCGTTTAGTGAAAGAATCGCCCTCCTTGTTTGTTTCTACACACGCTAACCAGTCCGAATTAGAGAAAATAATCCATGAATTTTAAGGGTTTGAATTTTGTGAAAACGATGAGTCAGCCTGTAAAGCGGGCTGTTCCTGGGGTGGCATTGGGGCTACTGCTGGGAGCCTGCGCCAGCACGACGAATGCACCCACTGCTAGCTCTCCCACGGCGGCGGGGTCTCGGCAGCCGGAGGAAGCTTCATGGTGGGCATGGTGTTGGTGGGCCCCAAGCAAGATGGAGGCTGGAACCAATCGCACTTTGAAGGCATTGAAGGCGCGCTCAAAACCTTGCCAGGAACCACCCTAGAGTATGTCGATAAAGTCAACCCTGGCGATCGTCCCAATGTCAAAGGGTCTCAGGTTGCTGACGACCTGATTGCAAAAGGGGCAAAACTAGTCATCTTCAATTCCGATGACTACAAAGACGATGCCCTCGAAACCGCCAAAAAACATCCCAATGTCAAGGTGATCCACGCCTCTGGCGACTACGCCTGGAAGGAGGGCAAAAACTTCAAAAACCAGCCCAACCTCAGCAACATCATGGGCAAAATGGAGTACGGCAAAATGATCGCAGGCTGTGCGGCGGCTCTGGGAACCGAAACTGGCAAAATCGGCTACCTCGGCCCCCTGATCAACGATGAAACCCGTCGCTATGTCTCCTCTGCCTTTTTGGGCGCAAAATATTGCTGGGAAAACTACCGCAAAAAGCCCGTCGCCGATCTAGATTTCAAAGTCACCTGGATTGGCTTTTGGTTCAACATTCCGGGTAAAACCCTTGACCCGACGAAGGTCGCCGATGATTTCTACAACGGTGGCTTTGATGTCGTGATGAGTGGCATCGACACCCCCGAAGCAGCCGTGCAGGGTAAAAAGGCCGCCGAGGCTGGCAAGAAGGTGAAATATACTCACTATGATCTGGCATCGGGCTGCGATTTGGCTCCTGCAATTTGCTTGGGTGTGCCGTTCTACAATTGGGCTTCTCCCTATGCTGACGCGATCAAGCGGGCGATCGATGGCAAATATACAAGCGAATTTGTCTGGTCGGGCCCCAACTGGCAAGACATCCGCAATCCGGGAACCAATATGATCGGGTTCAATCCGGGGATGGCTCTAGGCGCAGACAATCAGAAGTTTATCGATCAGTTTGTCAAAGGACTGGGTGATGGCAGCATCGATCCCTTGAAGGGGCCGATCAACTTTCAAGATGGGACTCCTTTTTTGAAGGCAGGCGAAAAAGCGACGGATCAGCAAATTTGGTATTTGCCACAACTGCTAGCAGGCATGGAAGGGCCCAGTAAGTAGAATGCTAAATCAATCAGTTGTGAGTTGAAAGTTAGAATAGAACCTTGGCGATAAAGTTAACTACTGAGCGATCGCAAATAGAATTCTATAAAACACTAGAGGCTCACAACTGAGATCGCTGAAACCTCAAGCTTCACACCAAAAATATCTGCAACCGCATGAAGGTCGAACTCCAACACATCTGCAAACGCTTCGGAAGTGTTCAGGCAAACGATGATCTGTCGCTGACTGTTACTGCTGGTACAATTCACGGATTGCTGGGCGAAAACGGAGCCGGAAAAAGTACGCTGGTGAAGGTTTTGAGTGGGTTCATCAGTCGCGATTCGGGGAGGGTTTTGCTCGACGATCGCCCAGTCGAAATCCAAACCCCCGCAGACGCGATCGCCATTGGCATCGGCATGTTGCACCAAGACCCCTTAGACTTTCCCCCGCTCTCGGTGTTAGATAACTTCATGCTGGGTAAGCCAGGTGGCGGTTTTCTCGATCGGCGGCGATCGCGGCGAGACCTTCTACACCGAGCCGTGCAGCTAAACTTTAACCTCAACCCCGATGAAATTGTCGGCAACCTCACCGTTGGCGAACGCCAACAATTAGAAATTTTGCGCCTGCTCTCCTTGGGAGCCAAAACGCTGATCTTAGACGAGCCGACCACGGGAATTTCTGCCTCCCAAAAGACTGCCCTCTTTGAGGCAATGAAGCAGTTGGCAAAGGCGGGCAAATCGGTCATTTTTGTCTCCCACAAGCTCGAAGATGTAGAAGAATTGTGCGATCGAGCCACCGTTCTGCGACAGGGCAAGCTGATGGGCAATGCCAAAATTCCCTGCCCTGATGCGGTGCTGATCGATCTAATGTTTGGCCGCAAACTCGCCCCACCCCTGAAGCCAGAAACACGCCAGCCACGGGTATCGCTCCACCTCGAAGCCGTCACTGTTTCCAACGATCGTATCACCCTCAAGTTGGGCAACCTCGCCGTTTACCGGGGCGAAGTGATTGGCTTAGCCGGACTCGAAGGCAGTGGGCAACAGCAGCTACTCCTGCTGTGTGCAGGGTTGCTCAGAGCGTCGATCGGGCGAGTGATCATCGAAGACTTAGACATGACCCACAAACCCTACCGCGACTATTTGCAGCAGGGGATTGGCTACTTCCCCGCCGATCGGCTCAAAGAAGGATTGGTCTCCGGCCTGTCAATTCACGACCATGTGGCCCTTCGCACCCCCTCTCGCAGCCCGTTTGTAGACTGGAAAGACACCCTCAAGCAGACCATTCAGGCGATCGCCACCTTCAATATTCGCGGTAAACCCAATACGCGAGTCGAGCGGCTTTCCGGCGGCAACCAGCAGCGCACCCAGCTTGCCCTGCTCCCCGTTCCTTTAAATCTTTTGCTCATGGAACACCCCACCCGTGGATTAGACATCGAATCTGTGCTATGGGTTTGGCAGCAGTTGATCGCCCGATGTCAGGGCGGCACTACCCTTCTGTTTATGTCTTCTGATCTAGATGAGATTATGCAATATAGCGATCGAGTCATCGTTTTCAGTGGGGGCCGCTCTTCCGAGCCGATCGCCGTCTCTGACCTGACCGTCGATCGGCTTGGGCAACTGATCGGAGGCAGGCTAGAACGGGCGACCCTGCATCCAGAAGTCGCCAATCTTGAGCAAGCTAGCTAACAATCGCCTCCTCACGACTTCTATTGAGGATTGACGATCGCACCCATAAACAAAACTGAACCCGTCTTATTGTCTCGAATCGCACAGAAAAACGGTCGATCGACCGTCATCTCGAAAGGGATGTTGTCGATTTGCACAGAGGTCGCCCGAATGCCAACCGATGTGACAGCCGCCGCTTCTGTGCCTTCTTCATTCACCTCAACAAAGGTTTTGTGCTTCACTTCGTCGATGCTGAGAGGCTCACGGCTGAGATTAGAAAAATTGGCCTTTTGGCGATCGAAGGCCTCACCCATCCCCAAAGCAGCCAGCGATCGCTTGAGTTGAATTTCATACTCCAACTTAAAGCGAGGAATCTGCACCAACCCCTCTCGCTTGCCAAATTTCTTCATCCAGGTTTGCCAGTTCTCAGTCGTCAGTGTTTTCGAGAAGGCTGACAAATCAGAGTCTTTTTGGGCAGAAAAATATATAAACTGGTGCGACCTTTACCATAGGGCAGACTCACCGCTTGAAACTGATCGGTCTCGGCATAGCGAAATTCGCTTCGCTGTTGCATCATTGGATGCTGTTTTTGGCTACCATCCGTCAAAAAGAAGGGACGATCGCGGGTTAGTTTTTTGTCAAATTCAGCCGTCCATTGCCCCTTGAAGTAGATGGCATTGATGAGAAACATCACTTGTTCGGGGTTGATTTCATCCACAATTTTGCTGATTTTGCCGCGAGTGCTGCTGTTGACCCAGGCATTGATTTCTTGGGGGGCAGAGGGGCTGCCAAAATCTAGAGTCGTCACCTTGGCGTTATACGACTTCTTGTTTTGCTCAATAAAGCTGGCGTTGAAGTCAATGTTCTGCTTTGCCCAGAGAGAATTGGCGATCGTCAACTGCACTTTTGGATCGCTCTGCTCTAAACTTGCCTGCAAATCAGCATTGGCTTGATTGACTTCTGCCAGGGTCAACCCCTTTAGCTGGAGCGCATTAGCCATGGCTTGTTGGGTGCTGCCCTCTGCGCCGTTGTAGGTCATCGAGAGGGCGATCGCGACGCTCGACGGTGACACAAACACATTCTTTTTGCTATCTTGCTTCAAAATTTCGGAAAATAGCTTAAAGCCAAATCGCGTGTTTGCCGCAACGAGTTTGGGGTTTACCACAGGTTTAGGTTTGGTTGGTTTGGCAACCGTAGGTGGAGTGGGAGATTTTGCGACCCGATCGGGGCTAGCCACACTCGAACAACTGACAGAACTGAGCGTCACGATCGCTGCCAAGAGGGCGATTCCAAGTCTGGTTAACATAAGGAGAGATGGTGGATGAGGGGTTGGTTGCGCCACGCTGCGCGAGACGGAGGAGGGATGATGACTAGATCTCCCTTCTTTTCGCTACACTAAGCGATCGCTGCGTTCCAGTTTGGGTCGGTTACAGTTTTGGTGACGGTTTTTGGGAAGGAACCGTCCACCAGGATAAAGCATAGGGCTGAATTGGCTCATTGGCTTGAGCGCGAAACTGTACCCGAATCTTATATCGTCCGGTGGTGGGAATTTGATGAAAAATGTGCTCTACACTGTCTTTGTCGCTGACCGAAGACCAGACACTTTTGGCGATATCTGTGTCTTCGACGCGCATCAAGTAAAGGTCGAGATTGTTGAGACCCCGATCGCGAAATATTTCCCCTAGGTCGTAGTCTCCACTCTGATTTTTGTCCAACAATTCTACGAGTCGATTCCACACCAGGGTGATCGCCACAAAACTTCCTTGCTGCAAGGGTTTTTCTAGCACATACTCCTGAATGGTGGTCTTGCCGACGGTGGCGTAGTCCCATCCGATCGCGGGCACAGTTCCGGCTTTCCACTCCCCAGGGCTAAACTGCTGATAGGCACGAAACACATTCAACTGCCCCGCCCCCATCTGGATGTTGAGCGGAATTTTGGCATCTTTGTAAGCATCAGAATCGAGCCAGGTTTTGTTAGTTTTCTCAATTACGGTGCGCGTCATGCCCAGTCGCAATCCGTCGCCTTTGTCCTTAATTTTTTCAGCAGAATTGATCAAGACGGCTTTCATCACTTCTTGACGGCGGGCGTTGAGTCTCCAGGGGAGTTGGCAGCCTCGATCGCGCTGACAGCGAGTGCGGAGTTGGCGATCGCCAAATTCTTGTAAGAGGGCAATGGCTCCGGTTACATGAGGAGCCGCGAAGCTTGTGCCTACGGTTGTCGATTGTTTACCCTCTAAGTTTGCAACAGGAATCTTACTGCCTGGGGCCAAAAGTGAGATGCCTCTACGATCGCCCAAAATCGTTTCTGTGCCGTCGTTGCGCTTGAGAATGCGCGGAGAATTGTCGCCAATATTTGAGAAATCGACCTTAGAAAAAATGCCATCGACCCGCCGACTGAAGGCAATATTCATGCCGTTAAAATTGTCAGTCGGAATCGAAATGCCGCCCTTGCCCTGGTTGCCCGCCACAACGTAAACCACGTTATGCACCCGTGCCGACCAGTCAATACATTGCGTCAACAAAGCATTTCCATCCAGTCGAGCGTTGGGGCGTGGATCTTGCTGGAGAGATTCGCCAAAGCTAAAGTTGATCGCCCGCAGATCGCCTCCATTTTGCATCGCTAAATGTTGAGCGGCGAGGCATTCTTCTGCCTGCCCACTTCGATTGGGAATGGCGGCCGCCGCCGAATAGAGACGCGCATCAGGAGCAATGCCTTTCAGAGCTTTGCTGTTGCCAATCATGACACTAGCCACCTGCGCCGCATGACCATCTAGATTGGCGTTGGTTTTGGCAGGCTGATCTCTCAGAAAAGCTCTTGTAATGGCCACGACCTGATTGCGAGCCGCCGCCTTATCGATGCCGCGCATGGGGGGGCGACCGATCTCAACCTGCCCGATCGCGATCTTTTTGCCCGTCAAATTGTAGGGCGGCCGCTGCAACCTCAAGGCATCTACGCCATCTGCATCCAGGGAAGTATTCTGCAAAGTCGCCCCATGCACCCAAGAACTGGCGCTGGCAATTCCCACTACCCCCAGAATTGCCGATCGTCCCCATTTTTTCCCCACCATTTTTCCCCACCACTTTTCTTTCTAATTCCCACTCTCCCAATTCTCCCCCATCCCTTTCGTGTCGCCTGCCGAAGGCTACCCCCCGCCTCTCAAACTAGGTATTTTTTCCTAAAACTTCACAAAGTCGTCTCTGAAAAATGATAGAAAATATTCACAATTTGTTAAACTAATCACAAATCACGAACCCCAACCGCATTACTCACCATGAGCCAATCCCAAAAACCGATCGTCATTGCTCCTTCGATTCTCTCTGCTGACTTTAGCCGTTTAGGAGACGAAATCCGTACGGTGGATGCTGCCGGGGCAGACTGGATTCATGTGGATGTTATGGATGGTCGGTTCGTCCCCAATATTACGATCGGCCCACTCATCGTAGAGGCAATTCGCCCGGTGACGCAGAAGCCCTTAGATGTGCACCTGATGATTGTGGAACCGGAAAAGTATGTGGGTGATTTTGCTAAAGCTGGCGCAGACCATATTTACGTCCATGCTGAGCACAATGCCTCGCCCCACCTGCACCGCACCCTGGGGCAGATCAAAGAATATGGCAAAAAAGCTGGCGTGGTTCTCAATCCAGGTAGCCCTTTAGAGCTGATCGATTATGTGCTGGAACTGTGTGACTTGGTGTTGATTATGAGCGTCAACCCTGGGTTTGGTGGGCAGAGCTTTATTCCTGGTGTGTTGCCCAAGATTCGTAAGCTGCGTCAAATGTGTGACGAGCGGGGTCTTGACCCGTGGATTGAAGTCGATGGCGGCTTGAAAATCAACAACACCTGGCAGGTGCTCGAAGCGGGGGCAAATGCGATCGTGGCAGGTTCTGCGGTCTTTAATGCGCCCGATTATGCAACTGCGATCGAGGGCATCCGCAACAGCAAGCGCCCGGCTCCCGAACTTGCTGCTGTTTAACCCCAATTTCAAGTTATTTGCACAATAAAGAAGAGCCGATCAATCGATCGATCGGCTCTTCTTTTTGCTTAAAAATGCCTTTTTTACTAAGACTCTACTTATAAGAGTTGAGAAGTCACCAATTCTTTGAGTGTTGCCTCTACTGAGCGCGGCTGCCATCCCAGTTGTTGCTTTGCTTTGGTGGCATCTACTCGAACACAACGATCGTAGACATAATGCACTCGTTCACGATCGAGGGGCGGCTGCCAGCCTAGCGATCGACCGACTATATCCAACAGATTGCCAACCACTCGAACTAAGGGTTTGGGTGCATTATAAGGGGCAGGAATTCCAGTTTCTCGGCTGAAAATTTCAAACATTTCGCGAGTCGATAGATCGCCCGATGAAATAATATAATAGTCACCAATGTTGCCTTTTTCGGCTGCCAAAATCATCGCTTCTGCTAGATCATCGACATGCACAACGCCCGTAATTCTTTCGCCCCCTGCCCACAGTTTTAGTCGCCCTCTCAAGAAGGTTTTGAGCACAGGCATAAAGTGCGGATCGTCGAGACCAAAAATTCCAGAAGGTAATATGCTCACAACTGGAAACCCTTGAGAGGCTGATCGATCGACGATTTGTTGCGCCTCATATTTGGTGCGATCGTAGGCTGAAGAAAAGCTCTTTTGAGTGCGTTGAAAGGTTTCGTTAATAGTCTGTCCTTGGGTGTCGCCAAAAACACCGATCGTACTGCAATAAACCATCTTAGAAATGTTAG
Organism: Leptolyngbyaceae cyanobacterium CSU_1_3; assembly: GCA_012034655.1. Classification (GTDB taxonomy): domain Bacteria; phylum Cyanobacteriota; class Cyanobacteriia; order Leptolyngbyales; family Leptolyngbyaceae; genus JAAUOZ01. Next base: position 30,248 of record JAAUOZ010000010.1, read on the forward strand.
CAGCTTGAGCAACTTCTAAGACAGCACGGGTTCCTTGAACGTTGACTTTCTCCATACGATCGGCATCGACTAAACCTAGTTCTACATAGGCGGCAGTGTGAAAGATGGTATCGACCCCAACCATTGCTTTTTGAAGGGCAGTGCGATCGCAAATGTCGCCGTAGATGAGTTCGATCTGAGTCTCTGCCAATCGGGAGAAATCGCTAGATTTTCGCACCAGCCCTACAACAGAATCACCTCGCTTTTCCAGTGCTTTCACCAAATGAGATCCTGTGAAGCCGTTTGCCCCCGTGACTAATGCTTTCATCTAGATTTTTCCTACTCTAAACTAAACTTTTTTCATACATACGATAGGTTTTATAGATTTTGCCGCCGGAGGCTTCGATCAGTTTACGAGATGGAAAATTGTCTTCATAAACCCAAGAAAGTTCGGCTCGTTTGTAGGGTTTTCCTTTTTTAACTCCACCCGTCATCCCTAAATAGATGAGGCCTAAAGGAACCATCTTACGACGAAATTCTGGTAGCGAACAAATGGCAATGACTCGCCCTTGATCGATCTGGCGACGATACCAGAGAAACTTGAGAATTCCTAACCAATTTAGTTTACCTTTAACGTGTTTTAGGGCAATGTTGTAGTCGGGTAAGCCCATCCAAAAGCCGATCATTTCACCCTGATATTCGGCGATCGGAAACACATCTGGATCGACTAAACTCTGTAGCGATCGTGCTTCCTCTAAAAATTCTTCTTGAGTTCGCGGTGTAGAACTCCAGTTATTAGAAAATGCTTTGGTAAATAACTGATAGAGACTAATGGCATCTTTTTCAAACCCTGCTTTCGTATCTAAAGGACGAAACTTAACACCTGATTTAATTGCAATCTGATAACCCTTTTCAAACTCTGGGGGTAATGGTTTGTCGAGCGGAAAATTGTAAGCGTAAGCATCTTTTGCTTTGTGCCAACCCTCTTGCTCGATAAAGGTTGAATAGTAAGCAGGATTGTAGGGCATCATCACCATGGGTGGTGAGTCGAAACCGTCTACCAAAAATAGGCAATTGTTATGGGTTGAAAGGTCGATCGGCCCCCTTACTTCTGTCATTCCCTGAGCTTTTAACCACTGACACGCCTCACTGAAAAGTGCTTGAGCAACTTCAAATTCATCCACACATTCAAAGAAGCCAAAGATGCCAATTTTTTTGCTTTCTCGTTCAATTAGACGATCGTTGACTGCCGCCACAATTCGCCCGATCGCTCCTCCATTTCTCACAGCAATAAACTGCTGAAGTCTCCCATATTGAAAAAAGGGATTGTCTACCTCAAACTTTTTGGACACATCACTCCGCAATGGAGCAACCCAATTTGGATCGTTGGCATAGACGATCGCGGGCACATCCAAAAACTGCGCCTGCTTGTCCTTATCTGTGACCGGAAGAACTTGAAAGGAACTGAGAGATAATTGGGCAGAATCTTGATCAATAGAAGGACTCATGATCTTTGCTGAAGCCTAATCGAACTGAGTCTTATTCTAAGATGAAAAAGCTAGCTCATTGAACGTTATGGCTCAACAAAAATAATGCCTGCGGCAAGTTGAGTTACCTTCAGTTCGGTGTTGCGTCGATCGCCGATCAGCTTCTGCTTGAGCTCCAATTCTCGGTTCACCTTGCGGAGTTGGCCTTCTGTGGCAGGCAGCATTCGGAGTTTGCCAGATTGTTGAAAGGCTTGAATGCGTTCTTCGAGTTGATGGCGGCGACGATCGGCGTAGCTTTGGGCACTGCGTTGTTGAACGTCACAATGGTGGTAATTCTCAGCATCAAATTCTGCTGATGCCTGGTCAAAGGCTGCTTCTAACGCATCATCACAATCGCTATAAAGTGCCAAGACTTGATCGAGATCTTCGATCAAATTAGACGCATTTGGCTTTGCCTTCCCCCATCGGGCTGCCCCATAGACGAGACGTTCTGATTGATCGGCAGATAATAATTTACCATCCGAATATTGAGCAGCCTTGTAAGCAAGACGGCTCTCGGAGCGCAATCCTTTAAATAACCAGCGATGAATCGCATATATATATTGCCCCGGTGCGACATCTATGTCTGACTGCTCACAGCGAATTGCCGCGATCGGGTGCAACCTCTGGGCATCATTTTCGTAGCAGTCTCTAATCCATTGAATCAAGGGATGGGTTGGGTCAAGCAGTTCGATCGATTTCTCTTTGTCTGGGCCAGGCTGGTTTCCAAGGCGCGGGTCAAACAAACAGAGAGCGGGCGATCGGTGTAAGCGAGTTTGAGTTGCAAATCGATGTTGCCTAAGAAACGACTCTAAATCGACTTTGGCATCTTCGGTGAGCTTGATCTCAAACACGGCTTCTTGACCCTGCATGGGTTTAAGGGTGGTTCCCAAATAGTAGCGGGCAAAATAGTCTTCAACAAAGGAGCGTAGTTCTTCTGAAGTTAGCCATCGGCCCTGAGTGCGGCTTTTGGTCACGGCATGGAGAATTTGATCTGAAAAGGCCATTAAGTTGACGGCTTCTTGTTCTAGCTGTTCTTGTTTGAGGCGTTGTTTGAGGATGGCGCTAGCAGTTTCGTCGGCGCGTTTGAGTTGTTCGGCATCGGTTAATTCGGATTCAAAAAGTGTGATGAGTAGTTTTTCAGTTGTCTCTCCGAGAATATTTTCTAGATCGCCAATGCTTTCTTGAAAAACATTGATGCGTTCATATAAACGATTGAGAATCCGTTCTTCGATCGTGTCTACCAAACTGAAATTAATAATGGAGATGCGATCGGCTTTTTGCCCTAAGCGATCGATCCGTCCGATTCGCTGCTCGACGCGCATTGGGTTCCAGGGCAGATCATAGTTAATCAAAAATCGACAAAATTGTAAGTCAATCCCTTCGCTGCCGACTTCTGAAGATAAGAGAATTGAGGTGTTGCCCTGCTTAAATTGTGCCAGCACTTCTTGTTTCTGCTCACCCATACCCCCCAAAATCAAACTGGTCTGAATTCCATCGGCTTCTAAGCGGCGTTGCAAATAGTGAAGAGTGCCGCGAAAGTAGGCAAATAAAACAAATTGCTCGTCTGAATTTTTCTTGAGTTCGCGACGTAGAAATTGAACAAGTGTTCGATATTTGGTGTCTTCAGATTCGAGTTGAGTGTAGTCAATGTTTTCTAATGGGAATGTCTCCCGATCGGGCGATCGTTCAGTTTCTGAGGGCAGGGTTGAAATACCTGATTCCCAAAATAGTTCATCTTGAAATTCATTCAAAACTCCCTGGTCTGACCAAGCTTGCAGCGCAGCGACGAGACAGCTTGCCATTTGCCGTTGACGAGCAATCAATCGAAACAGCAGAATGCCTTGCTTGCCTTTGCTTTGTTTGCGAATGCTCTGAGTTACCGACTCATAAATTCCTTTTTCTAAGGCAGAGAAGGGAACCGCTAATGTTTGGGGAGCACGTTCAACCCGATTGGGCAGCACATCGCGTTTACGACTGCGGGTAAGATATGGGCTGACTAATGAAGCACTTTCTAGTTTATAACCGAGTCTGACTTGCATTTCTGCATCGATCGCGTCTGGCGTTTCTAGCGTGTGTTGAATTTGCCGCAGCACAGAATTATGTCGAAAGTAATCGGACTGAAGAGCGCGATCGAGGTCACGTTTTGCCGCCCTAAAATCGGGAGGATGGCTCCAGAGCGATCGCAGCGCCCGAATCAGCGGCGCATTTGCCTCCAACATTTGCTGAAAGATGGTCTTGTCAAAAAAGTCTTCTGGGCTAATGATTTTCAGCAGTTGGTATAGATTAGTGTCCTCAGTTTGAATCGGGGTTGCCGTCAGCAGCAATAGATGACGAGCCGCATCTCGCACCAGTTGCCCCAGTCGATGATTGGCAGTGGCTTGGTTGCGGAGATAATGCGCTTCATCAATAATCACCAAATCAAACACGCTCGACTCATCGGCAGCAGGATTGTTATTGTTATCTAATAATCTTGCCAGTTTTGCTTTGGCCCCTGACGTGGTTTCATCTTCCCAATTGGCGCTGGGGCGAAGTCCTTCTAAACTGGCAATACATACAAAGGGGTGCTGAGATTGCCTTTGCAGAACGTGCTTGACTTCTTCTAAAAGCTCTTGGGCGTTGGTGAGTTTGGCAATGATATTAAATCGCTGTTGCAGGTCATCGCGCCATTTTTCTCGCAAAATAGCAGGGCAAATGATTAATAAACGACGGGCATCAGCCCTGGCTTGCAGTTCTTTCCAGATATAGATGGCTTCGATCGTTTTTCCCAGTCCCACTTCGTCTGCAACTAGCAATCGTCCTACTGGAGATTCTAGAAACTTCAGCACAGGTTTAAATTGGTGCGCGTAGAAGTCGGTATGGCTCGACTCCATGCTGTAGAAAATGTTGGTCAGTTGCCCTTTCATCTTCTCAAACGTGAGAATTCGGCGCAGGTCATCGGCTCCGCTAAATTTTGCTTGCTCTAGCAGCGCCAAAATCCCCTCTGGTTCTCCACAAAGCTCTAAAAGGTTGTAAGGCTTATAGGATTTTTCGTTTGGGCTAAATTGAACTTGCACTAATAGTCGAGTTCCAGAGGCGCGAGTTTTTCCGGTCGTGATGCCACGATGACCTGGATTGGCTTTCACGCGCACTTCTTGACCCAAAATAGCCGGGTTCCAAGTAATGATGTCGCTCATTTACCACGATCCTCTCATGTCTTCATAGTTAGGTGGTTGACCAGAGTCGTCTTGCTTGAAAGTTTTGGGCTTAACCCGCTCCATTTCGCTAGGGAGCCTGAGTTCGGGTTGCTCTCCCTCTGGAATCGACAATCCATAGGCGACGGCAAATCGATGAAACTCATGCTTGCTGATGCCATTAGTTTCTAGATCTTTGGGAGATGGCAGCGATCGCCGCGTATACTCTGGAATTCCAGCATTCTTTTGTTGAAAGTCTTTGTGAGTCGAGATGATTGTCTGCTCATAGAAAGCAATTTGTCCGCCGCCGCCGCCGATTAGAATCTCTAAAGGTTTCTCAAAACCTGGCCACGTCAACCTGAAACCATGCTCGCCATATTTTTGGCTCCCATTGCAAACAACATTAGCAACCAGTCTTTGAATCTCTTTTCGAGCCATACTGGTTTGCACGCGATCGAAATAACGGGTTGAGGTTCCACAGACTGTGTTTTTGATATCTGTTTCTGCAACTCCTAATTCTTGTGCTAGCCGTTGAGAAAAGGCAGTGACACCCAAAGGATTGACTTTGCCAAAGAAGAAATCGACTTTCTTCTCGCCTGCCTCATTCCAGTATCGAAACGAGCTTCCGTCTAGCGTCCCATCCCCAACATCAAAGAGAATGTAGAAGCCTTCATCGACTTCACGAGAGTTGAGTAACGACCACACCTCAGCTGCAATTTCTGGAATCGCATGGCAATCGATCGTCGTCTCTTCCAGCTTTGCTCTCAGTGGTTTGATACGATCACTCAAATTCTCGATCGTCATCCACTCAGTCTGAGGTTCATTACTCAATAACCAGGCGAGAGAGAGAACTTTTTGAAAGCGTTGAATGGCTGGAGAGTCACAATATTCCACAGGAACGCCAACGTTTGCAGTCCATCCAATCTTCTGGTTGATAAGTCGCTCTGATTTATTTTGACGAATCCAGGCTTGAGCGCGAATAATCACCCGACTTAAATAGTAGGCACAAAGATTTTCAACGGTTTCCTCATGACTCATTCCCGATAATTTTTCGAGCTGCCAGCTTCCTAAACCTTGAGGAAGATCAAAACTTGCCAGGCGCATTTTGATAAATTCCACCGTTGTCTGAACTTGGTTTATGTAAGGTTCCCACTCGGAAGCGGTTAGCCCAGTAATCAATGTGCCGTCGGGCAAAATTCCAATTTTTGCTGGTAATAAAGCCTCTTCCAGACGAGTCACTTCGTCAGTGAAGGTGACGATCTCCGATCGATCTGTTGCCACATCTCGAAAGCAAACTTTTGTAAAACTCGTGCCAAAATCAATTCCCAAATTCAGCACCAAATCCTCTACGTCAAATTCTTGCCCCTCCGGAGGAAAAAGAATCGGAGTCTGCTCAAGTTCGAGTTTTGGGGTAGTCGGCACGTCTACAAATTCTGGTGCTGCCAGAGTTGGAAGCATCTCGATCGTAGGCAGTCGATTTTCGATTCCCCGATCCAAAGGTTCGCTGGTTTGTCGAGCTTCGATCGCCCTCAGTCGATCTTGAAGTTGAGCGATTTGTTCCGCAAGCCCAGGAAATGCCTGTTGCAACGCCTCCAATCCATCCAGATTGAGAGTCGCCGCTTGTAGTTGTTGACGAATTGCCTGAATTTCTTGGGATAAGTTCTCTCGGACTTGAGAGAATTGTGCTTCTAACCCTGTCTGGCTCATCGTCGCCCCAGCCTGATGCTGCTGAATCGCCGTCAGCTGTGCATTGAGTTGAGATAATCGGGTCTGCAATTGGCCCAGATCAGTCGAAGTTGCGTTTTGCGCTTGCTGCGTGGTCGTGAAGCGTTCTTGCAGTTGAGAAAGCTGCGATCGTAGTTCACTGAAATCGCTTGCTGTCTCATTTTGACTTTGCTTAGAGGTAATGAGTTGTTCGCTGAGGTGAGTAATGCGCTCCGTTAGACTTTGAGTAGTTTGAGTAGATTGTTCTAAAACTTGTTGGTCGAGGTTTAACAGGCGTTGATCAATCTGAGCGATCGTTCCATTAAATCTCTGTTCTGTCTGCTGCTCAAAACGTCGCCGATTGACTAAGTTTAGACACAACGAGAGAGACATCGGAGCCGCTACGTACACAACTTGTTGCGATAGGGCCGAAGCGATAGCACCCACTACCGAAGCGACAGCCGAAGTATATTCGATAACATGTAGGAGTCGCGATTGCTGGGTTCGTCGAGCGGAAAAAAGATTGCTCATACGACTGACTCTTGGAGAAGTAGTTGAGTAAGGAAGTTGCTCCCATACTGTCACATCATTTTCAGAACGTCAGAACAGACTGTAAACTGGTTCATCATTTGTTACCAAAAGCACCAAAATTTTACAGAGAGAATTAAAGAGTGTCTCGCGCATCTCTCTGAAAGACGTTAGTACTACAAATATTCCGTAGCAATCAGAAAATAAGGATGGACTGGCTCTGCCCAGGGGGTGTCTGAAAAGCATCAAAAGTTTCTTCGTTCCGAAAGTCACGGGTGGGATGAAACCGCAGCAACGGAGTTTTAAAACACCTCCTAGGGGGTTCAAAAAAATGACCGCCCTCCTCTGAGAACGATCACTGATTAATCAAACTGCATGGGTAGCCTAAGCGCTAATCGTTGGCTGATAAACCAGATCGCGCATCTTCACCATGCCTGTCACCAGGCGATCCATTTCTTCTTTGGTGTGCAGCGCATTCACCGTGATCCGAATTCGTGGCTTGGCGATAAACCAGATTGGCGACACCCAAACCCCAAAATCGAGCAGTTCTCTGGCGTACTCTTTAGGATTGATCTCTGGAGGCAACAAAACCGGAACAACGTTAGTTTCGCCGATCGCTGCAAAGTCGTTCGCCGCCAGCCGCGATCGTAGATAGCGAGTGCTCTCCTGCAAATCTCTGACGCGATCGGGTTGTTGCTTCACAATCCGAATGCTTTCTAAGGCGGCGGCCGTGGTCGGCGCAGGGAGAGAAATCGTTCCGATCGAGGTGGGTGACACATTCAAAAGCGGAATTAGCTCCGGCGCATGGGAGCTAATCGCCGCCCCTGCGGAGGCAGCAAACTTCGAGAACGTCGTCATGATCAAGGGGTTCACTCCCCGATCGATGGCATCTTGAGGCTTGAGATTGAAGTACTCGTAAATGCCGCGACCCGTTGCACCGATCGCCCCACTGGCATGAGCTTCATCCATCAGCAGCGTACTGTCGGGGTAGGCCTCCAGCACGTCTAACATTTGCGGCAAAGGAGCAATGTCACCATCCATCGAAAAGACGGCATCTGACACCACCATAATGCGATCGCCCGGTTGGGCATAGCGCTTCAGCTTTCTCGCCATATCTTCGATGTCACAGTGGCGATAGGCTCGCACTCGCACCCGTGGACTGTGCCCAAACATCTTGCCAGAGCGCGTTCCAGCATTAGCCAACGCCGTCACGATGCAGCCGTGGTTGAGCACATCAGTGAGAATCAGCGTTTCGCGAGTGTTCTGAAACCCAGGCACAGGAATCGCCAGGTGGCAGAAGGCATCCATCAAGGCTTGCATTGCCATCCACGCATTCAGAAACAATTGCGTGTGGGGCAGATGCTTGAAAGCAGAAATCTCGGTTTCTAGCTGACGGTGCAAATCAATGCGACCACTGAGCACCGACGTAGAACTATTGGAGGTTCCATACTGCAAGATTGAATCGATCGCCGCCTGCTTGACCGATGCTTCCTGGGTCAGCCCCAACACATCATTCGTACAAAAGGTGAGAACGGTACGACGTTTGCCCGTTTCAGCCTCTTCAATTTCGACAAAGTTTCCCTGGCGGCCGTGGCAGATATACTCGTCGGGGTCTAAACCGCTTTCGTACCAGCGCCGCACATACTCCTTGACAACTTGCACAGTAAGCTCCTCTCACCTTTTTCTAGATCGCGATTCCTCTGAAACCTGAGTCAAATCGATCGCTCTGACTCACCAGTATATTTGCCTAACGAAGAATTTCGCCAGCTAACCAGATACCAATCTGAATATTAGAAACATGGGTTTGATCGTCAATTATTCTGAATACAGCTTATCAGCAAGCACTCGAAGTAAGGGGATAGAAACCAATGATTCATCAAAAAAGACCGCCTGTGATTCATACCAAGTCACGAGTCTAGGCTATGGCTATGAATTTTAAGGACGGTCTTTTGGGGCATTTAGTTTCAGTGGGGATTGCTAAATTTCGGCGACGGCGCGCTCAATCAGGCGACGGGCGAGGGTTTGCGTTCCGGTATGCGTGTAGTATTTGACCGCTACATCCAAAAAAGCGCCCACATAGTCGAGTTTGTCGGCCGAGATATCGACGAACCCTTTGACGTTGTTGAGTAAGCTTTGTTGAGTCAGATTGCGCGACCCGACAAAGTCGCCCATCCAGCCCTTGACCGAATCGAAGCTCTGCGTGATGAAGCCCAACTGCCCAGCGGGGTTGCCTCCAGGAATGAGAGCACTCACACTCTTGAAGGTCTGGTTTTTTTCTAGCTCGTCGGGGCTGGCTTGGCTGATGGTCGAAAGCCCCATGTTGATGAAGTCTGGGCCTAAAGGGATGATGCCATCAAAGCAGACGAGGGCCGCCATCCGCATCAAGGATTCACCGCCATAGTCGCCTAGCGCTGCCAAAAAGTCGCCAATGCTGTCGCCAGGAATGCCGTTAATTTGGCAGAATGCTACCAATTCTACGACCAGTTTGACGCACAAATCGAGGCTTTGGGCTTTTTCGGGTTTGGGAGTCAGGTTGCTCAGAAAGCCCAAAAATGAGATGTCTTGACCAATCTTGTTGGCCATTGCTGCTGCGCCCAAGGCTCCGGCGGCGTTATCTACCGTTTGGTAGAGCCACATGGCGCGCTGGTAGCCCTGAGATTCGTCGTTGTAGAGGTAGACGGCCCGATCGCCGATCGCCTGCACCATCGCTTCATCGGTTTCACCCGTCACCGTGCGAATAGTGTTGGTGAAACCCGTCAAGTTTTGCCACTGCCCTGGGATCACAAAGTCCAGAGAGTTAAGCGCCATGATTGTCGTGCCGCCTGTCGGCAGTTCGTCAACCAATTCAAAAATGGGTTTACTCATGAAAAATCCTGGTAATGGGTTGTGCTGAGGTTTGCATCTGACTCATGGTTTGGCTGTTTAGGTCAGGCGAGAGGCTCGACCCACGAGGTTTAGGAGCGTGGATTCAATCATTCCGCCCACTGCAAGGTGGTCTCGCCCTCACCCCAGCCCTCTCCCAACTTAGGAGAAGGGGTGAGGGGAGGAGGGCGAAGACTCGGCATTCATAAATCCACATTCCTTAGTTCAGCTTTTCCAGCCCTCTGAGGTCAAATTTTTGGAGCCAGGCTTGGCGATCGGCTTTGTCAAATGTGGGGTCTTTTGAGATCACTTTGATTTGATACTTGCCTACGAGCAAGCCAGTTTGGGTCGTTCCTTGCTCAACGGTGGGGTAGCCTGCTACTTTCTCAGTGGCGCTTTTGTATTTGGCTGCGGCCGCCGGAAGGCTTGTGGTGTCGGAGATTGCCAGCAGGGCGACATCTTTGCCCCCTTGCTTGAGTTTGGCCTCTGCGAAGCCTTTTTTCTCTTGGGTAAAGACGCGCTCAAAGCCTCCACCCGGACGAGGAAAAAGTTTGTTGAACTCGCTACCCTGGGTAGCATCTTTGGCAACGGCTGTTACTCCGCGTTGGCTGCTGTCTTGCTGGGCTTGAGCAAATTGAGATGGGGTTTTGGGTTGGCAGCCCGTGACGAGTAAAACGACGCAGAGCAGCAGGGCGATCGCGCCTCTGTGCCAATTCTTGTGCCAACCTGGGGAAGTCATTGCGTTGATTCTCATAGGGCTAAGAAGAGAAGAGGGTGCTAATGTGAATCGCACATCAATGGAGCGCAAAGAACATCCATTCTGTACTTCTGTAATTTAATGCGATCGCGCTTCGATGAAGCGATCGGGAAGACTACATTTTGCAACGATTAGAGAAGAATGTTGCAGTTTATGGTGCTGAAACCTCTGGATAAACCGATTTTGGGGTCTGCTGGGAAGGGTTTTGCGATCGCACAAAGGTTTCATACTGCCGCAAAATTAGCCGTTGGACGGCGATAATGGCTGGGTTGACCTCGACATAGCGACGCTGCGGATCTTTGAGGTAGTTTTCTTGTTCGCTTTCGATCATTTCCATGTCCTGCCTCAGAAAGCGCAGAAACAGCAGGTGAATAATTACCGGCTGCAAAACTGGACGCAAGAGATTAACCAGGGGGCGAGGCAGCCGTATTTTGAGAAACATAAAAGTAAACGATCGACTGGCGTGGGGGGCGATCGGCAGCCGCATCAGATACAGTGACGAAATCCCTTGCAGGTTATTCACATAGTTGGGGTAGCGATAATCGACGGAGATGGTTTGAGTCGTGACACGATCGCCGACTTCGCTTAGCCCCAGAAATTTTGTAATCGGGCCCTGATAAGAAACCTGGTAGTCTGCTGTCACTGAGTCTTCGGTTTCGCGCAGTTTTAGCAGCACGGGGTCAAACCAGCCTTGCAAATTTTTGTGTAGATAGCCATGAAACACATCCATTGTGTTTTCGTTGCAGATTGAGAAGTGTGCGTTGAAGTGAGCACCTACTGGAATCAGCAACCAGTCTGGGTCGTCGTATTCTGGCATAGTGGGCAACGGTTGGGTCGCTGCCAGGGTGGGGTCGCCCGGAAACAACCAGATCAGTCCATATTGTTCTTGCACCGGAAAGCTGCGAAGCTGGGCACAGGGTAGCTTTTGACTTGAGTTCCAGTAAGGGATGCCAATACATTCGCCTTTACTATTAAACTCCCAGCCGTGGTAGCCACAGACGATCGTGTCTCCCTTGACTTGCCCTTTGTCGATCGCGACACCCTTATGAGGACAGACATTCTCGACGGCATGGACTTGGTTTTGGCTATCGCGGTAGAGGGCGATCGCTTGTTGCCAGATCATGACAGACAAAATTTTTTTGGGTTTAAGGTCTTTGGCCCATGCAACTGCATACCAGTGATTGCCATTGATGCCGACTTCCCGCACATGATTGCGAACTGTCTGACCTGTTAAAGTCGTTGCCAGTTCCATAGCTCGCTCACTCCTTATGGTTTGGTTGTGAATATTATCACTGATTAAAAATAGGGAGGCGAGGGGGCACGATCGTCTGTAGGTTGGGCATTGAGCCGCATAAAATCAAGATCTCCGACTGGTGCGATCGAGCTATCAGAGACACGCGGATCAATCGTTGATGAAGTCACTGAGCTTGAGGGCTAACCTCCGACTTCGGATCAACCCTTGACTGACGTGAATTGAGAAGCGAAGAATCTGTTGTTTGCAAGTGCAGAAACGAACCATCCTTTCTCTTAGAATTTTGGCTATGCCTTGCAGCAGCAGCGAAATTAGGAATGTGGATTGATCAATGCCGGAGATCTTCGCCCTCATCCCCTAACCCTTCTCCCAACTTGGGAGCAGGAGAACCGGACTCCTGCGCCCTCTCCCAACTTGGGAGAGGGCTGGGGTGAGGGCAAGACCACCTTGCAGTGGACGGAATGATTGCATCCACGTTCCTTAGAACTTCTGCGCGAATACTCTCCCCCTAGCTCTCTCCCCCTAGCTCTCTCCCCAACGAGAGGGAATAAGTGCGCCGTATCTCCAACCCAGCGTCTGAACTATGCCCCAACCTTCTGCCCCATTGCCCCCTTTTCTGATTCTCGATCGTCTTCTGCAAGACTGGCTCATCGAAGATGTGGGCCGCGGCGATCGCACCACCAAAGCCTTTTTGCCTCTGCAAGCCACCAGGCGGTTTGGATCGCTAAAGAAGACGGAGTTATTGCGGGGTTGCCGATCGCTGCCAGGGTGTTTCACCTATTAGATCAGTCGGTGATTTTCAACCCGTTAGTGTCAGAAGGGGAAGCCTGCTGCACAGGGCAGATAATCGCCGAGCTTCGTGGCTCAAACGCTCTGCTGACCGGAGAGCGTGTCGCGCTCAATCTAGCCATGCCCCTGAGTGGAATTGCCACACTGACGCGCAAATATGTCGAGCAAATTGCCGATCTTCCGGCTCGGTTGGTCGATACGCGAAAAACTACGCCAGGGCTGCGACTTCTAGAAAAATATGCGACTCAAGTTGGAGGGGCGACAAACCACCGCTTTGGCTTGGATGATGCCGTGATGATCAAAGACAATCACATTGCGGCGGCAGGTGGCATTGCAGCGGCGATCGCCCAGGTTCGGGCCCACATTCCCTACCCGTTGACGATTGAAGTGGAGACAGAATCGATCGCTCAAGTGGCAGAAGCATTGCAGCACGGAGCAGACATTATTATGTTAGACAACATGCCCCTGAATGCCATGCGCGATGCCGTCCACAAGATTCGCCAAACCAACCCGCGCATCAAAATCGAGGCTTCAGGAAATGTGACGATCGACACCATTCGAGCGATCGCAAAGACGGGTGTAGACTTTATCTCTAGCAGTGCCCCGATCACGCGATCGACATGGCTCGACCTGAGTATGCGGTTTTCTTAGGATTGTGGATTCAATAACCTGTGGGGCGGGTGTCTTACCCGTTCAGACAGGCAAGATGCCCGTCCCACAAGAATTGCAGTTTATTAAATCCACGTTTTAGGTAATTTTAAGAACCTGGCTTACTTTTTGGAGATGAAGTGTACCCAAAAGTTGGTATCGGGAATGCATAGGCGCTTGATCATGTCGTAGGAATAGTGAACATATTTGCCTTTGTTGTCTTCGATGCCAAAGGTGTTGCGATCGTATCCCCAGGAATACCACTCTCCGAAGGGGTCGTGCGCCAAAAAGCCTTGCTCATCAAAACCAGCCAGCACGACGATGTGACCAAAATCGGTGAAATATCCGTGAATGACAAGGGGTTTGTTGTCAGTGAGCCATTCTTTAGCCTGTTCGATCGTTCCATCGGTTCTAAAGTTGTCGCGACACCCATAAGCTTCAACGATCGTGGCCAAATCGTGGGGGTCGTGGCGGCTGAGGCGATTTTGCTCGGCGTATTCATAAAGCTCATCCTCAAACTGACCGATGTTATTTTTGCGTTTGGCCCCCAAAAATTCTAAGCACATCGCCAATGAAGTCACATTGCAGGAACCGTTGGGGTTGAGTTCGTTGTCACGCTGAGACTTGTAGGGAATGTTGAGCTTGGTTGTGATCGGAACGGCTCTTGGAAACACGCGCGTGCCGTCTCTGCGAATCTCGGCATGTTTGCCAAAAACGTACCAAACATTAGTGTCTTTGAAGGTGTCCTTGGCAAAAAAGCAGCGAACGTGATCGCGCTCGACGGTAAAGGAATCGAGTTCGAGAATTCTGTCGGCGGCGATCGATTGCTTAAAATCGTCGGGCAATTCTGAAGACTGGATCGGTTTACGCTTGAGAACGGTGGGGGCGAGGATTTTGAGTGTTAGTGACATAGGACACCCGCTAAGTGAGGGGGGAAAGAATCTGAGATTTGAACCCTATTTTTCCCAGATTCTCTAAGGAGCAACAAACAAATGATCCACCCTTTTGGGTGCAGTTTCCAGACAACTTTATAGATTGAAAAGAAAAATGGACGTTGCTGAATAAAAGGATGAATAGCCCTCCTCACGCAGTGGGGCGAGAGCTTAGAGAAGGGAGCCAAAAGTCTGGTTCCCTCGACCTTTAGGAGAGGGCGAGGGTGAGGGTGAATTTGACGGTTTATCTCTAGATTCAGCAGCGCCGTTTTTGCAATCTAAACTCACAAATCTAGAATCTAAAATGGCACAATTTCCTGGCTGTTTCTTGCCCAAACGATCGCCTGTGCTCAATGATAGAGAGTCGAGTCGCTATTCTAGAAGTGACTCCCGACAATGTTCTGTCTGTAGGCCTTGAGAGTATGGATGCCACGAATGCTTCGCAGTTTTCCCCAAACGGGGCGATCGCACAGTTGAGACACCGCTTTGAGCAAGCCTTGGTTGCTGCCTTTGGAGACGAACTCGCAGGAGCCGATCCACTTTTAGTGCCGTCGAGTAACCCCAAGTTTGGCGATTATCAGTCAAATGCGCCGATGTCGCTAGCGAAACGGTTGGGCAAAGCACCACGGGCGATCGCTGAAGCACTCATCCAAAACCTGGATGTGTCAGATTTGTGCCTGTCGCCCAGCGTGGCAGGGCCGGGGTTTATTAACTTAACCCTCAAGCCAGATTATCTAGAAGCGCGATTGAATGCGATGCACGACGACGATCGTCTCAGTGTTGCCCTCGCCCAAACGGCAAAGCGCATTGTAGTCGATTTCTCCAGCCCCAATATTGCCAAAGAAATGCACGTCGGGCATCTGCGATCGACCATCATCGGCGACTGCATTGCCCGCATTCTAGAGTTTCAAGGCCACGATGTGCTCCGTCTCAACCATGTGGGTGATTGGGGAACGCAGTTTGGCATGTTGATCACGTATTTGCGCGAAGTCGCTCCCGCAGCCTTGACGACGGCCGACGCGATCGACCTGGGCGACCTGGTAGCCTTTTACAAAAAAGCCAAACAGCGATTTGATGAAGACCCACAGTTTCAGGAGACCGCTCGCCAGGAGGTCGTGCGATTGCAATCGGGAGCGGCAGACACCCTACGAGCCTGGAAGTTGCTCTGTGAACAGTCTCGACGTGAATTTCAGGAGATTTACGATCGGTTGGATATCTGCCTGACAGAGCGAGGAGAATCTTTCTACAATTCACTGTTGGCAGATGTAGTAGCAGACTTAGAACAAGCGGGTTTGCTCGTTGAAGACCAGGGGGCAAAGTGCGTCTTTCTCGAAGGATTTAGCAATCGCGAGGGGCAGCCCTTACCGCTTATTATTCAAAAGTCCGATGGGGGTTATAACTATGCTACGACCGATCTAGCGGCTATTCGCCAACGCATTCACCAAGAACACGCCCAACGGTTGATCTATGTTACAGATGCGGGGCAATCAAATCACTTTGCTCAAGTGTTTCAGGTGGCGCGACGATCGCAGTGGATTCCTGCCACCGTGCAGGTTGAGCATGTTCCGTTTGGGCTGGTGCAAGGTGAAGATGGCAAACGGCTGAAGACACGATCGGGCGATACGGTGCGGCTGCGAGATTTGTTGGATGAAGCAGTGCTGCGGGCCCGGGCCGATATAGAGGCGCGTTTGCAGGAAAAAGACCATCAAGAATCGGAGGAATTTATCGCCGCTACTTCGCAAATAGTGGGCATTAGCGCAGTGAAATACGCAGACCTGAGCCAAAATCGCACCAGCAATTACATCTTTAGCTTCGATAAAATGCTTGCCCTGCAAGGCAACACTGCCCCCTATATGCTCTATGCCTATGCGCGGGTGCAATCGATTAGTCGAGAAGGAAAAATTGACTTCCAAAACCTTGGATCTGATGCCAAAGTTTTGCTCAAAGAAGAAACAGAATTGACCCTAGCAAAACACCTGTTGCAGCTAGAAGAAATTATTCATTTAGTTAGCCAAGATCTGTTGCCCAATCGATTATGCCAATATTTGTTTGAACTCAGCCAAAAATACAATCAGTTCTATGAGACTTGCCCTGTTCTCAAGGCTGAAGAACCGCTCAAAGCATCTCGCCTCATGCTCTGCGACCTGACCGCCCGCACCCTAAAACTAGGACTTTCCCTGTTAGGAATTTCAGTCTTAGAGCGAATGTAATCAGACCCATATAATTGGCTGCAATTTGTAAAATATTGCTAGACCAAAGCATCATCATTGCCATGAAAATTCTCCTGATTGGCTTGCTTCAGGGTTATCGATCGTTCATTTCGCCCTTACGTTTGCCCACTTGTCGATTTCAGCCCACTTGCTCAGAGTATGCGATCGTCGCCCTCAACCAATACGGCGCGCTCAAGGGCACTTGGCTAGCCACTCAGCGAATTTGTCGCTGCAATCCGTGGCATGAAGGCGGATACGATCCGGTTCCAAAGAAGGAGGAGGAATGAAGGCTTAGCTAGGCTTGGCTTGAGAGTTATGTTTGAGAGTAGTGCTCAAGATGTAATGCCATTGTGCTGTCAGAGTCCCGACAGCACAATGGCATCATTCTGTCATCATTACCTGTTTGGGGCACTCCCAAAATTTAATGGATTGAAAAAATTTAAGTAAACGAAAAAAAATAAGTGAAAACGAAAAAAGTGGGGCCCTTCGACCCCACCCATTCACTACCAAAACTTATAACACCTGTCAGATTCCTAGTTTCTAAATTGTTGATTTGAGCCATCAAACCTTGGCTGACATTGAGCAAGAAATCGGAGGTTTTTGACGCTGCTACCCAACAAAAAATCCCTCATCCCTCACCTTTCATCCCTTTATTTTCCTTAGGTTGATTGCGCGTCTGACGGGCGGACTCTAGGAGAGTGCCCCAACGCTTTTGTAATTGCTTGGCAGTACATTTAAGTGCCTGCAAGATTTCTTGATCAGTGGCTGCCGATCGCTTGAGTTGGATGAGTTTCTGCTGCTCTGGAGATAGCCCCGCCAAGAATAGATCCCATTCCTGCGGCGACAGCCCTAGGTTTTGATCGAGATCCGCGCCCAGCCATTCGTGCACCAGTTTCCAATTTTGGGAGGTCGAAAACTTCTCAACGTGATACTTAAATCGCTGCTGCAAATAATCGCGCTGACGAGGCGTAAGGCTGAGCACCTCATCGATTTCTGGAACCGACAGATCTTGCAGTTTCAACGCCAGATAGCTGGCACAATCCTCCTGCCCCTGAGCTTCGAGATATTGCATAAGCTCGACAATGACTCGATCGCGCAGGGCTGCCTCAGACGGGTCAACCCGATCGGCAACCATCTGCTCACGAATCATCTGCATAATAGGCGATCGACCGTAGGCTTCTGCCTCGTCTCCTTTGGCCGATTCCATTGCGGTTTCGATGTCTACGGCGATTTCTTGGGGCTGGCGATGGGCAAAACGCTGGGCCCGGAGAATGATTAGCTGCTGATTGTGCTGGCTGGGTAAGGTAATGCGCCGTTTGGCATACTGCTCAGTAAAAGCCATATATTCTGCCAGTTGTAGCCGAGTCCGAGGTTGGTAGTCTTCTGGAAGCTCATTCTCGCGGCGAAAGGCCCGCAGCGACTCGGTGTAGAACCCTTGCAGAAAATCTTCAATCAGCGTAAATCGGGCCTGAAAGCTCATCTGTAAATGGGCCGGCGCGATCGGACGATAGACCATCGTGCTCAGAGTGCTGTGTAGCTCGATTCGCCCCTGACGAGAACCGAGACGGTAGTAGTTGACGCACTTTTCTAGACGATAGCGACCCAGCGTAATGCGCCAAGATCCTACTTCGCCAGAGGTCTGGATGCGATCGCTCTTGCTACAAATCCGTTCGACTTCGGCGGCAATGCGCTGGGTGATGGCCTGAGCGTTTTTCTCAGGAACTTGAATTTCAGCTTCGAGGTCGATCGCCAGCAGTTGACCGAGCTTATCAATGTTTGACTGATTGAGAGTAGATGGGGTGCGGTCATCTTCCGCTTGAGAATGGACTGTGTTGGATGCGGAAAGACCACCGTTGTCAGGGAGAGAAGCCGTATGGGGGCGGACTTCTTGCTTAAGAGAGTTGGCAGATTTTGCGTTCATTGTCAGACCCAGACTTGGTAGTGCACACCAGTCCCTACACCACGGCGTGGGATGACTACGGCGAATCCCGGATGTGCGTATGGCAGTTTTTCAGTTGGACAGTAATCTCACCAGGTTGTCTACTGTTAGACAGCCCTGTGCAAAGGGGCAAAGTCCTCCTAATTCAGCCCAGTGAGCGGCTCAGTAGGTACGATCGTCCGACTTGATCAAAAGTATACTACTGTCTTTCAGTGGACGGTTGCCCAGGTGACAGTACGGAGGATGAGTAATCTAGGGATTTAGAGTTTGTTGACTACAGACTCCCATCCCAGACCTTGACGCACGACGATCGGTTCCTCACCTGCTAAATCAATAATGGTAGACACCTCATAGGTAGGCTCTTCGCCCGTGTCTATGATCAGGTCTACGGATTTTTCTAGACTGTCGAATAGGTCGGCTTGGGAGGGATACTCAATTTCTTGCCCTGCCTCTGCCTGAACGTGAGCAGAAGTTGAAATCACAGGGTTGCCCAAAGTTTTGAGCAGCGCGGCACAAAGGCGATGATCTGGCACTCGAATGCCTGTGGTTTTGCGTTTGGGATTCATCACAAGCTTGGGGACGAGCTTGGTCGCTGGCAGCAAAAAGGTATAGGAACCCGGAATTAGGCTTTTCATAAGGCGATAGGCGGGGTCGCTCACTACGGCATACTGAGAAATATCAGAGAGCGACGGGCACAAAAAGGTTAACGGCTTGTCGTTTGACAGTTGCTTGAGTTGGCGCACACGCTGCACGGCTGACTTGGAGTTGAGGTCGCAGCCGATCGCATACACCGTATCGGTTGGGTAAAGCATGACTGCCCCATTCCGTAAGGCCTCTACAATTTGTTGAATGCCGCGCGCCTGCGGATTTTGGGGATGAATTTTGTGAATCGTGGTCATATTAAAAAGAAGACAGGTGTAGGGTAGGGTGTGAGAATTTCTGATGATTGCTTGTTAACGTTGCACTTTTGAATGATGAGTAAAGTTGCTTATTTAGAGTGCCCGACTGGGGTAGCGGGGGATATGTGCTTGGGGGCGCTGGTGAGTGGAGGTGTCCCTTTAGACTACCTGACTACGAAGCTCGATCGATTGGGGATTGCAGAAGAGTATGAGCTAGGCACAGAACTGGTACATCGAAATGGGCAGCAGGCGATGAAGGTGCATGTCAAACTCAAGGATGCGACACCTGAACATTCTGTTCATTGGCAGGATCACCATCACCCGCATTCTCAAGGTCATGATCACCCGCATTCTCACGAACCAAAATCTACCCAGTCTCACAGGTCGCGATCGCTCATCTACCTGAAATTGAACAAATGATCAAAGGGGCTGAGTTGCCTCCACGGGCGGAAGCCTGGAGTTTGGCAGTGTTTCAGCAATTGGCAGTAGCAGAGGGTGCGGTGCATGGCATTGCGCCAGAGCAGGTGCATTTTCACGAAGTGGGGGCGATCGATGCGATCGTGGATATCGTGGGAACCTGCCTAGGGCTGGATTGGTTAGACGTGGATCAAATTTATTGTTCCAATTTGCCAACCGGCGGCGGAACGGTCTGGGCGGCTCATGGGCGCTTGCCTGTGCCAGTTCCGGCGGTTCTAAAGCTCTATGAAATGCGCCAAGTTCCTATCTACAGCAATGGCATTGAACGAGAATTGGTGACTCCGACGGGGGCAGCGATCGTCACTACATTAGCGACTCGGTTTGGCGCTCCTCCTAGCCTGACGCTGCAAAAAATTGGGCTGGGTGCAGGTTCGTTGAATTTACCAATTCCAAATATTCTGCGGCTCTGGATTGGCGAAACTGACTCAAGAAGTGAAAAGCAAGAAAGCGAGCAAAAAGAACGTAAGCACACAAAAAGTGAGCACACAGAAAACGAACCCAAAGAACGTGAGAAACAAGAGGTACGATTGCAACCCAAGTCTCAAGCCCAAAATGCTTTCTTTCAGGATTCTATTGTGGCTTTAGAAACGCAGATTGACGACCTCAACCCTCAAGCGATCGGCTATGTGTTTGAAAGCTTATTTCTAGTGGGGGCAGTGGATGTTTTTACCCAAGCGATCGGCATGAAAAAATCGCGCCCTGGAGTTTTGCTAACGGTAATTTGCCCTGCTGAGAAAGTTGCTGATTGTGAAAAAGTTCTATTTTGTGAAACCAGTACTTTGGGGATTCGACACTCAGCGCAGCGACGCTCGATTTTGGGGCGAGATTTTCAAACAGTCAAGACAAAATATGGTTCGATTCAAGTGAAAGTGGCTCGATCGCAGATGGGTGAAGTGCTCAATGTTCAACCCGAATATGAAGACTGTGCCCAGATTGCCCGACACCATAATATTGCCTGGCGTGAAGTCCATCGAATTGCCCTCCAAAGCTGGCATCATCAACATCATCAATAAGCAAAAAAACCAAGTAGATATATTTTCTACTTGGCAACATTTTTAAGGTTTAGAGGAGATTTAGACCCTACTTTGGAGCCTTTTTTCGCCCTGGCCAGCGAGTCTGAGCACGAGTTCTAATCGATCGTATTCTTGGTGGTTTGCTTCACCGCATCAGCAGCAGTTTCGCTGGCACGCTGTACACTTTTTCCAGCATCTTCAACCGTGCGAGAACCTGCTTTTGTTACGTCTTCTACCTTATTCTTAACTGCACCCACTACATCCTTCACACTTTGACCTACATCTTTGCCAGCTTGCTTGGCATTTTCTTTAACAGAGTCAGCGCTGGATTGCACCTCATCACCCATTTGTTTTGCTTTACTTACTGCTTTATTTCTGTTAGCAGCAGCATCTTCGCTAATATCTCTGACATCTTCTTTGAGAGTGTTAGTTGCCCCTTTAACGCCCTCAATAACTTTGTTGGTACGCTCTTGAATAGGTGCACCACTGCGATAGTTATCAACGTATTGATCGACACTATCAACGCGCTTGGTGTTGATATCTTTTCGGCACGATCGATCAGAGCTTTCGTTTTGGCTGCCGTTCCCTTAGCGGCTTCACCGGGGTCCGTATCGCTAAAATTGTTCATTCCGCCTTCGTAGGGTTGGGTTTGCCCCACGGGGTTGGGGCCGTCTCCCATTGTGCCTTTAGGCATTTTGCCTGAGCATCACCATTACAAGCAGTCGTAAAAAGTACCAAAATTCCTGCTAGAAAGACCGTTAAAATTTGACCTAGACGAATTGATTTGAAAAAGAGATGATGTTGCTCATAAAGTTACCTCGTTGAT
>JAAUOZ010000131.1 GCA_012034655.1 Leptolyngbyaceae cyanobacterium CSU_1_3
AAGCCAACCTCATCCCCAGCCCCTTCTCCCAGGGCAGGAGAAGGGGAGCAAGAATGGTTCAAAGTCCCTCTCTCTGCTTGGGAGAGGGATTTAGGGTGAGGGAGATCGGGAAAGTTGCACATCACGTTATCTCCCTTCTCGATCGACCCATTAAAGTTTGACAGACTCCTACACATGGCTGATGCTTTATTTCTGTACTCGTCCAATGGGGCAGTCTCCACCGTATTTCTAGGAACCGTATTTCTAGGGACTGTATTTCTAGGGACTGTGTTACTGGGGACTGTGTTGCTGGAGACTGTGTTTCTAGGGATTGTAGCAAGGCGAACTCGAACCATACGATCGTGGCTAATTCTCAACCAAATTTGCCACGATTTTTTGCATTGATTCGCCATCCTTTAGTGAATGGTAACTTGTATTTACTGACTCACTTAGCACAAAGCTGATAACCTGCTCATATATTCATCACTAACCATGTATGGCTCCGTGGGTCTGACCATCAGTCGCACGTTACAAGCAGCCTATGATTTGCTTTTAGAATGTTTTCGAGTCTTTCTTTCTCTAATCCCTGTTATCGCCACTAACCTTGAATGACGCTCGCCATTAAGCAATCTACCTCAAAGACCTCGATCGTGCGTCCCTGCTACTGCGGCTATCTGCACGCCGATCAGCAACCAGAACAGAAAAAGCAAGTGATCTCGATCGCCCTGGTGCTTTTGAGTAGCCTGTTTGCGACAGAACTGGCGATCGGCGCTTGGAGCCACAGTCTGTCTCTGCTGGCAGATGCCGGACATCTCCTCACCGATATTGCAGCCCTAGGTCTGACCTTGGCCGCCGCCTGGTTAGCAGCGCGCACTCCAACCGAGCGATCGACCTTTGGGCATCAGCGCATTGAAGTTTTGGCAGCCCTGCTCAATGGGTTGGGGCTTCTGGCGATCGCTCTATTTGTCACCTGGGAAAGTTGGCAGCGCTTCCACCTGCCCCAAACGGTTTTGGGCTTGCCAATGATGCTGGGGGCTGGGGTAGGCTTGCTCATCAACGGGGTGAATGTGCTGCTGCTGCACAAGCAAAGCCAAAATGACCTGAACCTGAAAGCCGCCTTTCTGCATGTGGTAGCAGATGCCGCCAGCGCAGTAGGCGCAATCATCGCTAGCTTGACGATCTACTGCTGGCACTGGATGTGGATGGACACCACAGCTAGCTTGCTAGTAGCCATCTTGACAGGCATCAGCGCTCTGCCGCTCATCAAACAAAGCTTAGGCATTTTGTTGGAGTATGCCCCCGCCTCGATCGACTCCGCCGAAATTGCCGCTTCTCTGCTGGCTTTTGAGACGGTTGAACAGGTTGAAGCCTTGCGCGTCTGGAGCCTTACCGCCAATCAGATCGCGCTGATCGCTCAGATTCGAGTGGCAAAGTCTATGAGCAGCGAGGAGCGCGATCGGCTGTTGCGAACTTTGCAAACTCATCTCAGGCAGACCTATCAAATCCATGAGATCGTTTTGCAGCTAGAAAGCCTGGAACTTGAGCATCCGCAATTTCACCCTCTTCTTCATCAAAGCTTGACAGAGCATGTCTTCGGGAAGACACGGAGTTCATCAAGGTAGAGATTAGCAAGTGAGAAACCCCTGAAAGTCTGATCAATAATTCAATTGGGGCGGCAAACGCTCTATCTACACAAGCTTGCCCTTTAGGTTGCTTCAGGCGGGTTGTTTTGGGCGATCGCCCCACCCACCGCTCAGGCTGAGAGCCACCAGGTCAACCTCTTACTCAACGCTCAGCCGAACGAGACATTTGAGACCCTCATGAGACAGGCAGCAGCGATCGCTCGTGAGTCCGTTAAGCAGCGTTTTGTCGATCCGGCCACTACAGAAGTTTCCTCCTCTTGTTCGCAACGTGTAGCGAAGCCAGTCCCTTATCCGTCATTCCTGATCAAACTGATAAATATCTTGGGGGCGATCGTCCCGTAGTCTATAGTCTAGAACTCAAAAGTATAGAACCTAGAACTCAACGCTCCAATGGTGCAAACTTTAGTGATCAAAATCGGTACGTCTAGCCTGACTCAGCCCACAACAGGGCAGTTGGCGCTGTCTACGATCGCCACACTGGTGGAAATTCTCAGCACTCTCAGACAGCAAGGAAATCGCGTCGTCTTGGTCTCATCGGGAGCGGTAGGAGTCGGATGTGCCAGACTGGGACTCATCGAACGACCCAAAACGATCGCCCTCAAACAGGCCGTGGCTGCCGTGGGGCAAGGTCGCCTGATGCGAATTTATGACGACTTTTTTACAGCCTTGAAACAGCCGATCGCCCAAGTATTGCTAACTCGTGGCGATCTCGTCGAACGCAGCCACTATGTGAATGTCTACCGCACCTTTCAAGAATTGCTGCGGCTGGGTGTGATTCCGATCGTCAACGAAAACGACACCGTTGCCGTAGATGAGTTAAAGTTTGGCGACAACGATACCCTATCGGCACTGGTAGCCAGTTTAGTCGATGCCGATTGGTTGTTTTTGATGACAGATGTCGATCGCCTCTATTCGGCCGATCCGCGTAGCAACCCAGATGCCGAACCGATTTCTCTGGTGCAAAGCATTGAACAGCTTGCCGAAATCAAAACCATCGGATCAGGTTCGGGTTGGGGCACAGGCGGCATGGTGACAAAGATTTCGGCGGCTCAGATTGCCACGGGCGCAGGTGTGAGAACCGTGATCATGCAGGGGCAATCGCCCCATAATATTCTGAAGATTCTAGCAGGGGAAGCGATCGGCACTCAATTTGAGCCGCAGCCACGCCCCATCAACGCCCGCCAACGCTGGATCGCCCACGGACTGATTCCGACGGGCAAACTATATTTAGACGATGGAGCCGTCAAAGCCATTCGCAAAAGCGGCAAGTCGCTCCTCGCTGCCGGAATTGTGCAAATAGAAGGCGAATTTGAGAGTCAGGATGCTGTGAAATTGTGCGATCGTTCGGGTCACGAAATCGCCAGAGGGCTAGTCAACTACGACCACGCAGACCTGCAAAAAATTCGGGGACACCACTCTGAAAAGATTTCAGAGATTTTGGGCTATGTAGGTGCAGACACGATCGTCCATCGTGACAATTTAGTTCTCATCTGAGGAACAAAAATTTCCACAGCTAAATGACGGGACGATGCCAGCCAAATCCCTCCGATTTTGTCAGTAAGGCGATTTCTCTCGACCATCTTGAGTTAAAATTCAATGCCTGAAAACACACCTGGTAAGACGATCGTGAGCAACCAACCCCCCAATGTTGACCATCCATTTTCTGTTTTGGGCTTGCCGATACACCTATTGGATGATTACCCAGGCTGGCTGGTCGATCGCCTCTATCAGCGCCAGGGCTGCCATGTGGTGACGCTCAACGCCGAGATGACCATGCAAGCCGAACACAATCCCCCTTTGGCTGAAATCATTCATCGGGCAGAATTGGTGATTCCCGATGGGGCAGGAGTGGTGTTGTATCTGCGACTGCACGGCAAGCGCGTCACACGATGCCCTGGCATTGAGTTGTCTGAGGCTCTGCTCGCACGATCGGCGCAGGCAAATCTAGACTTTCTAACCCTGACTCCGGCAAGTGAGCCGTGGTCAATCTTTTTTGCGGGGGTGCTCCGGGTGTGGCAGAGCAGGCAGCAGCAGTGCTGCAAAATCAGTTGCCAGGGTTAAAATTTGCAGGCACTCAGCACGGCTTTCTCTCGGTAGAAAACGAGCCAATGTTTCTCGAAAAGCTGCGATCGCTGCAACCGCGCATCATCTTTGTGGGGTTGGGTGTGCCTCGTCAAGAACTCTGGATTGCCAAACATCGCCACCTCTGCCCCGATGCGATTTGGGTGGGGGTCGGCGGTAGTTTCGACATTTGGGCCGGCTCTAAAACTCGCGCCCCTGCCTGGTTAGCCAACAACCATTTGGAGTGGCTCTACCGACTCTATCAAGAACCCTGGCGCTGGCGACGAATGCTGGCGCTACCCAAGTTTGCCTGGCGAGCGATCGTCTACCGAGTCACTCAAAAAAATCCGGTTAGCAAGAAACTAGAGCAATGAATTTATGACACAGGTTTTAGAGGATCGCTCCACACGCCGCGCTCCACAAGACGCGCCCCAAACTATCATCCAACTACAACAGGTCAGCAAGGTTTACCCCAACGGTAGCCAAGCCCTGATTGACATTAATTTAGAGGTGAAGCGAGGTGATTTTCTGTTTATCACCGGGCCATCGGGTTCAGGAAAGTCAACCCTGTTGAAGCTGTTGTATGGAGAAGAACGGCCCTCTCAGGGCGAAATTGTGGTTGATAGGGATGCGCCCGATCGCTTGCGGGGCGATCGTCTCTCCCATCTGCGGCGACGCATTGGCATTGTGTTTCAAGACTACAAGCTCCTCCCCCGCCGAACGGTCACTGAGAATATTTCTTTTGTGCTTTGGGCCCAGGGTTACACGCGCAAAGAAATCGCTCGGCGACTGCAACCCGCCCTCAAAATGGTGGGCTTGACTCACAAGTCCGACTGTTTCCCAGAAGAATTGTCAGGTGGAGAGCAGCAGCGCGTCAGCATTGCACGGGCGATCGTCGGTACACCTCCGATTCTCCTAGCGGACGAGCCAACTGGCAACCTCGACCCTGACAATTCTTGGCAAGTGATCAAAATTCTCAAAAAGCTCAATCAGATTGGCATCACGGTCATTGTCACCACCCACGATGAGAGCTTGATTCGCCTGTCAAATCATCCTGTTGTGCAGATTCGAGACGGACGAATGTCTTCGGTGAGATATTAGCTCGGTGCGAGGTTAGACCGTTTCTAACCAGTCAAAAATCTGATCAAGCTGATTGAGCGTCACCAACCCATATTGCCAGAGAATCATAGGCAGCACGGTTGTGTTTTGCTCAGCTTGGCGCAGCGCCAGATCGATCGCAGAAGCAGGAAGTGCAAGCTCGTCTTTCAAAAATTGAATTAAATCACGTCGTGTTGTCTTTTCCATAGGAATTTTTATGCCTCTTATGAACAATATATTAGATAAGTATTAATTTGTGTAACAATTTCTCACAAACCTACAATCTTCTATGGGGGCAAGGGGGAACACGATCGATGACTCATCCTCCGACCCACCTTTTATCAATATTCCTTAACAACATTTGCCGCTTTTCCTTTTTTCCTACTTCCAAATTTATAGGGATCAATTTCGGAATTTATGCAGAAAGAAGGCAAAAGCCAGTCCTATCTCTGTGGTTGATACAAAATCAGGCGATTGCCATCCGGATCGTAGGCATAAATCTCTCGCCCATGAGACGCTGAGATCACCTCTCCAGGAGGAGGATAGCCGATTTGAGACAAATGAGCGATCGCACCTTCGAGATCTTCCACTTCTAGACACAGACTCAGAGAAGGAAAGAGGGAGAAGGAAGGCTCGGTGAGTCTGGGTTGATAAAGTCCGAGGCGTAAACCTGGAAACTGAAATTCGGCGTAGGTGTTAGGAATGTGTGATCGGGGTTCCTCTCCGAGAAGGTGGCGATAAAACTGAAGCGATCGCTCCCATTCGGCGACGGCAAGTGTCACCCAGGACGATCGACACTGCAATCCCCTGATTCCTTTATTCATCCAAAATCTTGCGGTAAATGTTTAGCAAATAGGCAGGCTTCCAGGCTGTGATCGCATAGCCAATGTAGATGAGAAACGCTGAAGCAATAATCACCGGCAGGGCAAAGGGTAAGAATATGGCATGGCGACGATCGTGGGCAACCAATCGGCTGAGCGATCGCGAAAAACCTGCATTTTGCCGTGCATTCCCATCATGGCAGGATCTGGGGCGATGCTATATCCTAGCCGCTCTAAAAGGCGTTTCTGCCAATAATAGTCGTAGCCAATGAGCAAAAATCGCCAGAAAAAATGAGACAAGCCATTTGGGGGCGCATGGGTTGCTCGTGCCAGAGGTTGCCGCCAAATAGTGTGACCCTGTTCAGCTAAACCTTGAGCATGAATCACACAGTTGCCCCGGTAGAGAGGCAGACCTGTCGGAATGGGATATGCCAGGAGGAACGATCGCCGAAAGGCCACATTATTGAGAAAATATTGAGTACTGGGAGTCAATTTCTTTTGCCCAGAATATTGGGGGAAAATATACGTTAACGCCATCGCAGTTTCATAGATGCCAATGCCGCGCGTCGTGGTTTCTCCGGCGACAATTTGGGGGGGCGGCAGTTGGGAGGTAGGAGGTAGAGAAAAACTCCTGAGCATCGTTCTGAGCCAGGTTGGTTCGTAGATGCAGTCTGAGTCGTAGTAGACAATGATTTCTGCGGTGGCAAGTTTTGCCCCTAACATTTTGGCCTCGTAGTAACCCGTGCCAGGGGGCACATCGTAAATTTTGAGCCAGGGATATCGTTGGCAAAGCTGATGCAACAGACCGGGCGGCGTGTCACCGCTCTCGATCACTAACACCTCGTTGGCACAAGTTGGCGCAGGATCTTGGTTAGCCAGGGACTCGATCGACTTCACCAGTCCTCCAAAATCTGCATTGGCTAAGTTCTCAGTTTCCAGTACGATCGAGAAACTTGGCAACGGTTCGTCCAACAATCCATCCATCATTTTGTTCCCCAACCCGACATCTGCAACCTCCAAGATTCCTGCAAACAAAGCAACCCTAACGCTTTGCTCCACAGGCTCCTGTGTAAATTGAATCAGATGTAGGTGAAGTCAACAAGAAGGTCACAAACAATTGCGACTCGTAACCTATGGGGCAAGACCCCTAAGGGGTTTGCATAAAAATAAAAGACCCGTGAATCGGGTTTCGACTTCGCTCAACCCTCGATGTGCTCAACCCTCGACGCTTGAAGGTTGAGCGCAGTCAAAACCTGGTGGGTGGTACATGATTAACTCGCAGATCCCTAACAACGGAGTGGGGCAGACTTGCAGAGTTTCTTGCTACGTTTTGGCTATGAGGGTTGCCGCTCACTTTAATCATTAAACAGTCGTTAGACAGTCGTTAGACAAATTTGGGACGTGCATAGGTGTCACCAAAATTATCGGGTAGGTTGATTGTAAAGTCTGTGCCGACAAACTTGGGACGGGTAGGCTCAAGGCAATGCTTGTGCATTTGCTGCGGACTCAGATTCATCGCTCTCGTGTAGCCTACCGAAGCCAACTCCTCCATATCTTGAGAAGTCGCAGAGCTTACACCCAGATCTATCTAAAAAGTCCCCTGCTGAATTGCTCTTCCTTCGGCTGTGTCACGAATCAAAGGCAATCTTGCTTTGATATAGGAGTTGAGAGTTTTAGCTGCCTGGTCATCGATCGGTTGCTGATCAACAAACCGAGCAAACAACAACTGAACTAAAGCAGAATCTTCAAACTGAAGCAAAATGCTCGTTTGAGTGGATTCGATCAAATCCCATAGATGGCGGAGCATGAGCGGAGTCAGCATAGGAATCTGTAGGTCTTAAGATTTTCTTTATATTTACATAGATTTTAGCTCCGTGCCATTTTCTTCGATCAAACTTTACGCACAGACGACTCAGTGCAGGGCGATAGAGTTGCCAGAGTGCTTCGGATGTAGCCGTTATAGCCGGTGTAGCCGGTGTAGCCCCAGGGGAATGCAAGGGCACATAGACCCAAAAAGCAACCTGGAATCGGGCCATAAATCTTGGAGGGCAGGAGATGAGGGACTATACCTCAAAGTCATCTAGCGACAGATCGGGCATATTGGGAGGAATGACCGCACGATCGATCACGACTTTGTGGCTTTCGCGCTGGGTAGACACCTCAATGGCGATCGCTTCTAGCTGAATTTCTAAACTGCCAAATGGAACCGTCAACTGCGTACTAGACTCCAGATCGCCCAGCCCATTGGGGCTAAAGTCAACCAGCCAGCGCGGGCCGTCTAAAAGGGTGCGCGTTTGGCGATCGTTGATCCACAACTTTACATAAAACTTAGGCAGCAGGTTAGGGAGCCTAGCCCGAACGACCAGCGATCGACCTGCAACCAATTCTTGGTTGGCAAGCTCCAAAATCGGCGTTGGCACAGGGTCATCTGCGGGCAAAAGGAGCGGGTTGGGCGTAGCTTTGGCTGGCTGGCTGGGCGATCGAGTAGATTCGGGTTCCTCATCTACGACCACTTCTTGGGTGAGTAGGTCAGGTTCGGGGGTTGCAGGTTCGGGGGGGTCGGGTAAGGCTGGCTCTGGCGGCGGGGCGGCAGCTTTCAAGTCTTCAGAGAGGGGCAGCATCCGTCGCTAGAGAATTGAGACGATCGATGAACCGATCCTGCAACTTCAAGGCCTGAAACGCAGACTGAAGCGACACTTTGGCGGGTGGCAGAGCAGCAGCATCCGCTTTGGGGAGCGCTGAAGCATCGTCTGAGTCAGTTTCTAGCTCAAGCTGCGTCAGGTCTGAATCGAAGGGGTTGGTGGCAGGCAAACTGGGGGCGATCGGGTCTGCACTGGCTAGGGTGGTAAACGAGGGCAAATCGAGACTTTTTTGCTCTCTAATTTGCCCCTCTAGATTGGGTGTTGCTGAGAAAAGTTGAGGCGGCAGAGGTTGGTCAGCAATCGGCTGAAAGCCCAGCGACGGCTCAGTTTGAGGAGTATCCACCAAGTTCAAAAAGGACAAATTGATCTGGGACGTGGCGATCGCAGACTTAGAACGATCGTCCGAATTGAGCGATCGTTCTAGGGTTTCTTCGTCGATCGCTCCATCGGCAACAGATTCGAGCAACTCAGCGGCATCGGCCGTCAGCGTGAAAGACTGATGCGCCAAAACAGCACCAGTCCCCATCAAGCCAGAGTCCGTTAGATCATAAAGGGCTAGTTCTCCCAACAGCAACCGAGGCTTAAACTCAGGGGGCAGCGCGATCTCAAAGGCTAACTGCATGGGCAACGGCTGACCCAAAATTAGCTCACAGGTTTCGAGCAGTACTTCTGCACTCTGGGGATCGCGGAGCGAAACTTTTAACTCCGTGGGGGGCAGCGTCAGGGCGGACTCTCCACTGGGGGCGATCGGCGAAATTTCACCCGTCACGGTCAGAACTTGACCGCGATGGGCCACAAAGGTTTCTTGGGTCAGAGACAGGTGCAGAGGGGGCAAGGGAGCGATCGCTCGTTCCCCGTGCGATCGCTCCGAGGCAGCCATTTCTCGTGCAACATCTTGAACCTCCAGATCTTGCGCCTTGCCAGTCATCTGATCCGACAGTTGCTCGGCAATTTTCAGGAGGCGATCGACCGACGAACCCGTCACAGGTACTTCGTTCGTTGGGGCTGGCAGAGAGTTTTCTTCTGAGGCGGTTTCTGAGGTCAAATCTTCTGGCGAGGCGACTTCAGAAGGAGGGACAGTTGAAAACTCATCTATCGGAGATTCGTCCGATCGTAATTCCCAATCTGGCTCCCAGTCGTCTGAGTCTTCGACATCCCTGGGCGCAACATGAAGCTGAATCGAGGCTTGCCAACCGTTGCCCATCAGATCAGACATCAAATCGCCAGAACAGTCGAGTTCCCAGGTTCCCGGCTTCAAGGAGGTAAAGGGAATCACGACCACCAACCCTTCAGCATTGGTGCGGTGCGATCGTTTCTGAGTCCGACGCTTAGGCGGAACCTCGCCCGTAGAGTGATGGGTAATGCGAACCTCAACATTGGAGTTTTGGCGGTGCGATCGCGCCACAATTCGATACCGCCCTTCCAGAATTTCCACGTCGGGCGACTCTAGAGGCAACCACGAGCGATCGCCTTCTTTCTGTAGCAGAAATTCCCAAAACTCCGTCTCAGGCATAGCAAAGAGCGTATCAAAAAATATCGACTCAGGTGTTACAAATCTAGGTTTGACAACTCAGAGTTTAACCTGATTCGTTTCGAGCATTCTACCTGAGTCCTTACCCAAACATCGAAAAGAGCCTGAATGTTGTTAGCAAACAGGCTCCCTTTGTGATTCAGGAAGTTTAGAAGCAAGCGGGTGAAAAACCTGACTTTACCTCTAGTTAAGTCCTAGTTAAGTCCTAGTTAAATCCGCCTCGGAAAATTCCATCGACGATCGAGAAGTTGTTTAGCAAGAAATAAGCCACAAAGGCGCTACTCATTGCACCGACGAAGAACCCACCCGTAAACTGCCCCAACCTTCGGAGGTCTTGAGGGGATCATCCGAAGGGGTGTCATCTTGGAAGGACACCAAACCGTAAGCAGATAGGCAAACGGTGGCGATCGCAATCAGCGCAGCGCCGGAAATTAGCCCACCCAAAGCCGCTACATCAGAGTCGCGCAGGGGTCCAAGTTTGACCCAGGGGCCAATCAAAAAGTAGCCGTGGGCCAGACCCACCTCTAAACCCCGTAGAAGCGGTGAAACTCCTTTGCGGTAAGCAGGCAAGTTGCCAATGAAGTTGCGGGTAAACGCAGAATCGCTGATAGGTGTCGAGAGGTGTCCTACGAAGGGGTCGCCGTTGTAGGGCTTAATCAATTCGTCAGCCATAATTTTTAAGATTTCCGAATGATTCTGAATAACGACAGCAGAATTTGAGACTCATTTTAAGCAAGCAGGGGGACGGAATCTTAAAAACCTCACCCAGCTTCAGAAAAATTCACGTATCTTCGTTATCCGTCATTTCTCAGACGGGAGATTTGAGTTCTCAAGTCTTCAATCATTGAGGGGAGATTGGCTTGCTCGATCGTGCTTTGTTCTCCCGATTTTAGCCATTTCAACTGGGCCGTTTGGCTTTCGGACTCGGCATCTCCCAAAACCAGGCAGGCGATCGCGCCACTGCGATCGCCCCGTTTGAACTGTTTCCCAAAGGCACTGCCACTCAAGTCAAGCTCAGTTCTAAAGCCCGATCGCCGTAGAATTTGGGCCAGCACCAAGGCTTGAGTCTCAGCTTTCTCACCTTTAGAAACAATATAAAAATCCACCGGGTCAGGGTGTGCTGGTTGTATCTGCTGCAAAAGAATGACCAAGCGCTCTAAGCCCATTGCCCAACCAATACCAGGGGTATCAGGGCCCCCCAGTTCGGCGACAAGTCCGTCGTAGCGCCCGCCCGCGCAGACCGTCGCCTGCGATCCTAAATCGTCAGATTGAATCTCAAACACAGTATGGGTGTAGTAGTCTAAACCACGGACTAGGCGATCGTTGATATTGCAGACAATGCCCAAATCGCCGAGCAACTGTTGTAGGCGATCGAACCGTTGCTGAGAATCGGGGCTAAGGTAATCTAAAATGCTGGGCGCATCCTTGAGAATTTTCTGAGTTCCAGAGTTCTTGCTGTCGAGAATTCTCAACGGGTTGCGAGTCAGACGATCTTGGGAGTCGGAATCAAGATCTGCTTGGTGAGGAGTCAAATAATTGACCAGCGCTGCCCGATATTTTTGGCGATCGTCCCCATTGCCAATAGAATTCAACTCGATTCGCAGATTCTTTAGCCCCAGCGCTTGCAAAATGGTGGTAGCCAGAGCGATCGCTTCGGCATCAGCCCGAAAGTCAGCACTGCCCAACACTTCTACACCCAACTGATGAAACTGGCGCTGCCGACCCGCCTGAGGGCGCTCATAGCGAAACATAGAGCCGAGATACCAGAGCCGCTGTACGCCTCCTTGAGCCTGCATCCCGTGCTCTACGAACGATCGCACCACGCCAGCCGTTCCTTCCGGTCGCAGAGTAATCGCCCGATCTCCGCGATCAGTAAAGGTATACATTTCTTTGCTGACGACATCCGTCGCTTCGCCCATGCCTCGCTCAAACAAAGCCGTCTGCTCAAAAATGGGAGTCCGAATTTCTTGATAGACCGCCGTGGCGAAAATTTTGCGCGCGATCGCCTCAATCTGCTGCCAGTAGCCAACTTCATCGGGCAAAATATCCCGCGTTCCTCGAATTGCTTGAATTGAACTCATTAAATTTAGAACTTACTCAGCCTGAACTTCTGTTTCCCAAGCGCCATAGCGATCGCCATAGTAGGCCAAAATCTGCTCCACCTGCGATCGACCTGCCTCCGACACCTGAACCCACAGCCCCTCTACTTGACTTTGCCCATACTCAAACTGCCGCGACGACTGAGCCACCAGCCCTGTCTGCACACCATCCACCTGCGACAAGTGTGCCGCGACCTCCCGATAGACCGCTAATGGCAGCCCCCTACAGCGCACCCAATACCTCAAACCTTTATCCTCCAGCCCTCTACAGCATTTCTCTACAACATTTCTCTACAGCACTTCTGACTCATCTCTCCCCCTTATAAGGCGGCAATACACAGCAATTCACCTCATCAATACAGACCTTACCCCACTGCAACGCCCATCGCACTAGGGCAACGCGATTCTCGGTCTCAGTTTTTGTCAAAATGTTGCTGATGTGGTTATCAACCGTCCGCTTACTAATTTCTAGCTGTATGGCAATGTCTTGGTTTGTCAAGCCAGCAGCTACTAGCTCAATCACCTGCAACTCTCTCTCAGAAAGAGGAGCCTGGGCTTGCACTTGAGAGTTGCCCTCAGCCATGTCGATTTTTTCCTATGCTGTGTATATCTACTCATTGTCTCTCAATTCTAGGAGGATTCTGGTCAACCCGAAAAGCCGCAGAACTAATATTGAAAAAGGAGCGCGTCCTTTTTTGATGAAATGTTCGCAGATCGGACGGTAGACTATGGGCTTTAACCTCTAGACTGAAGACTTCAAACAGGTAGTCTGAGACCTAATCTGACCGCACACCCCCCTAACCTCAATGGATAACGATCGTCCTATTCTTCAATGCCCTAACTATCTTTGTCAGGCTCTAAACCCTGAAGGCCACAAATTTTGCCACAAGTGTCGCACCCCGTTGCCAAAGCTGTTTTTGTGGGCAGTGGGTTTAGAGGGATACCGCCTGGGAGAGGTTTTGGGCGATCGCTACCTGGTCAAAGCTGATCAAATTTTGCTCGACACCAAGCCAGGTTTGCCCCTAGAAATGCCAGGCGAACCGCCCCGCCACTGGGAAAGTTATTTGCGGTTGTTTCCCTATCGGCTACATGTACCACAGATTCACGGCTGGGTCTGCGAGAAGGGACGATCGAATTCACCCATTCTTTTGTTAGAAGGTGCTCCGATTTTCCAATAGGCGAGAGACAAGCCGATGCGCGCTTGGCAAGTGTTGAACTCGCAGGGCATTTGATGCCAGAACTCACAAGCCTCTGGGGGCAGAGCTTTCCACTGCGCCAGCTAAATTGGCTCTGGCAAATGGCCGCCCTTTGGCAGCCCCTCAGTTCTGAAAAGGTGATTTCTACTTTGCTTGATCCCACGTTGTTGCGGGTCGATCATTCCTGCCTGCGGTTACTGGAATTGAAATTCGATCCCCCGACTGCCCCTAGCCTTGCAGAACTCGGTCAACTGTGGCGATCGTGGAACACCCAATTAGAAAGGGCTGCACCGGGTGGGGTTGCCCAAGAAATTGTGCCCTTTCTCGGTCAACTGTGCGACCAAATGATCCACGGGCAGATCAAAACTCCTGATCATTTATTGGATCTGCTGGATCAGGCCTTGTCCCATGAGGGTCAGTTTCAAATTCGACAGGTGCAGATTGCAACTTGCACTGACCAGGGCCCCAGCCGCCAGAGAAATGAGGATGCTTGCTATCCGCCGGGTGGGACGAGTCTTGTAGTTCCGATTCGTTCAGGAGAGCCGACGCGGCCGTTGGTGATTGTCTGCGATGGCATTGGTGGGCATGAAGGCGGAGAAGTGGCTTCGGGGCTGGCGATCGCCACTCTACAATCTCAAACCGAAACCCTGCTAGCAGGCGGTCAACTCGATTCGGCAACCCTAATTCATGGGCTAGAACGTGCCACCCTGGCGGCTAACGATGCCATCAGCGAACGCAACGACCAAGAACAACGCCACGAACGCCAGCGCATGGGCACAACACTGGTGATGGGGCTGGCCCACGCCCACGAGTTTATCTCACCCACGTTGGCGATAGCCGTGCCTACCGCATCACGCGCACAGGCTGTGATCAGGTGACGTTAGACGACGATGTGGCTTCTAGAGAAGTGCGGCTGGGCTACGCCTTATATCGAGATGCCCTGCAACAACCCGCGTCGGGGGCGCTAGTTCAGGCGCTGGGCATGGGAAATTCTAGCTTTTTGCATCCGACTGTGCAGCGATTTGTGGTGGATGAAGACTGCGTATTTTTGCTCTGCTCTGATGGGTTGAGCGATAA
The DNA here is from genome assembly GCA_012034655.1 of Leptolyngbyaceae cyanobacterium CSU_1_3. Taxonomy (GTDB): domain Bacteria; phylum Cyanobacteriota; class Cyanobacteriia; order Leptolyngbyales; family Leptolyngbyaceae; genus JAAUOZ01. Next base: position 14,148 of record JAAUOZ010000131.1, read on the forward strand.
CGATCGTGTGGATGAAATTTGGGAAACAGAAATCGTCCCCCTTTTGGATGGGACGACGGATGTAGCAACCGTCAGCCGCACTCTGGTCGAAATTGCTAACACGCGCAATGGTCATGACAATGTGACGATCGGGTTAGTCTACTGCCAGGTCGATCGTCAAGCCAATGCTGAAAGGAGCGATCGCAACCTGCGCGTAGCCAACCTACCTAAAATTCCGCAAACGCTTAAGCCCGACGTGTCTCTGCCCACCCTCAACGTAGAATCGATCGCCGAGCCTCCCATCCCTACTCAGTCGTCAGATTCTCCGGTCAAGACGCAACTAATTGCTCCTCGGCGTTCACCGTTGGGCTGTCTGCCTTCCCTGCTGACTCTATTGGCTTTATTGGGCTTGGGCAGCTTATTGCTTTACTTGCTGGTTCCAGAACTGCGGGCGCGGTTTAATCCGATTTTGCCGCCGATCTCGTTGCCGTCGATCTCGTTGCCGTCTGCCAGCCCCGTTGCTCCTGCCAATAGTCCCGCTCCTAATGCAACTGCGTCGATTTCTCCTAGCCCGTCTGCAACGACCAGCCTTGCGCCCAGCCCTTTGTTAGAACCTTTCCTAGAAGTTGGCTCATTTCTACAGGTTGCGCCGCGATCGACTCCAAATTCTACGCCCATCGACTTGCTCAGTCTGCCCGGATCGCCGATCGACTCCACCCCCGATCCTGGGGTGGGGCAGATTCCTAATGGCAGCATTCTGCAAGTGGTGGGCAAGCAAACGATGACCGATCGCCGATCGTGGCTGCGGCTCAAGGTTTGTTCGGTTGCGAATAATTCTGGGAGTGCCAGTGGCTCAAAATTCGTCCGGGCGGGTGATGTGGGTTGGCTAGAAGCAAAGATAATGACAGGAGCGATCGCTCAAAACTTTAGCATCAAGCCAACCCAACTCGGCTCCTGTGCCAATTCCACTCCCTAACTTGGGCAACCCTCAGGTCACGTAGATTCAATTGACATCCTCCCTACCGCATAGGCGGATGGGGATTCCCAACCTCAAGGGTTGAGCCTTCCTGGATCAACGCCACTTGCCTAGATCGAACCTCGTGATTCTTTCCCCGGTAGACCGACTCCCACAGGCTGTTTCCTTTCCCCGACTATCCACGGGTACTCCGTTTCTTGAACAAACAAAGAATTCTCTTTGTACACTTTCCCAACTTTGGAGGTTCCGACAAACAATGTCTACCTTTCACTCACAATCGGCGGGCTGCGAACCACTTGTACTCTATCGAATGGGTTCATTACTGGCAAGAGAGATAGGGGCGATCG
>JAAUOZ010000132.1 GCA_012034655.1 Leptolyngbyaceae cyanobacterium CSU_1_3
GTCAGTCAGCCAAGGGATGAGGGATGAAAAACAGCGGATTTGGTCAGGATATAGTTTAGTCTGCGGCAAAGAAACGCAAAGCTGTTCAGATTCTTATCAATTGACCCATCAGGTCGATGCCAGCCCAATTCCCAACTTCTTAGATCACGTTGGGGGTTTGCATAAAAATATAAAGACCCGTGAATCGGGTTTTGGCTCCGCTCAACCCTCGACGGTTGAAGGTTGAGCGGAGCCAAAACCTGGCTGGTGGGACATGATTCACTCGCAGATCCCTTACCGCTTTAACTAACTCCTCCCTCCTCTATTCCTCCCTTGAAACAACGCCTCGATACGCTTCTTGTTGATCTTGCCCTTTGTGATTCTCGGCAGCAGGCACAGCGCCTGATTCAAGCTGGAGAGGTGAGGGTCGATCGCCAACTCATTGATAAACCGGGGACTGAAGTAGATGTGACCGCGCAGATTGAGGTGAAACAACGATCGCCCTATGTGTCTCGTGGGGGCGAAAAGTTGGTGAAGGCGCTGCAAGAATTTAAGATTGGGGTGAGCGATCGAATTTGTCTGGATGGCGGCATTTCGACAGGTGGGTTTACAGACTGTCTGCTGCAAGCAGGAGCCAAACAGGTTTATGGCATTGATGTCGGATATGGGCAGGTCGCTTGGAGTTTGCGCCAAGATCCACGGGTAATTTTGAGAGAGCGCACCAATCTGCGTCACCTGAACCCAGAAGATTTGTATAGGGCAGATCAACCGCTACCCGATCTAGGCGTGGTCGATGTTTCGTTTATCTCGCTGACTAAGGTGCTTCCGGCGATGGGGCGATTGCTCGCGGAGCCGCGTGAGATGGTGTTGTTGGTGAAGCCACAGTTTGAGGTGGGGCGCGATCGTGTGGGCAAGAAGGGTGTCGTTCGAGAGGTGAAAGATCAGGCGGGGGCGATCGCTCAAGTTTTGCAGTCTGCTCAAGAACTGGGCTGGGGCTATCGAGGCGTTACGTGGTCGCCGCTTGTGGGCCCGGCTGGAATATTGAGTATCTTCTCTGGCTAAGTTTCGATGGGGGTATGCCTGCGCCAGATTTCAACACTTTCAAACAGTTGGCCCAATCTGCCGCCCAAGCTTTGAGTACGTCCTGATGGCTCAGAGAAACGGCTTCCATCCTCGGCTTCTTCGATCGCACATTAGAGGCGATCGTTCGATCGCCCCTCACGCATGATGCAATGTTGTAGAAATCGGCTGGGCAACTCAGGCTGTGCGCCAAAGTGCAGATGCGTATAAGAAGCATGAACTTGGTAGCGTTGCCACCCTTCTGGCGCGAGGGGTAGACGAGTCTGATAGCCCTGGAGAGCAAAGAGCGGCTGCTCAGGTTCTGGGACGATCGATCGATGAAACTCGTGCCCCCACAGGCGATCGCCCACCTTCACCATCGGACTGTTTTGCAACGCGGTGGCTTGCCGATATCCCAGGGTGAGCCGCTTTCCCATGGTGGCGGTGGTGGGCAAGATTCCGGTCATGGGGTGCGATCGACCGTCAAAATCTACAATCTGCTCACACAGATACATCAAGCCGCCACACTCGGCGTAGGTCGGCATCCCCCCTCGAATGGCAGCCTGGACGGCATCCCGCGCCGGACGATTTTCAGCCAGTTCGCTGGCAAATACCTCCGGAAAGCCGCCTCCAAAATATAAGCCCTGTACCCCTTCTGGCAGCGCTGCATCCCTAAGCGGACTCCAATCAACCAATTCTGCACCCAACTGCTGCAACAAATCCAAGTTATCGGCGTAGTAGAAACTGAAGGCAGAATCGCGGGCAATCGCTAGGCGGGGGGTGGAAGAGAGGGAAGGAAAGACCGGGGAGGAACAGGGAGGAGAGGGGGAGGGTGCTAGGAGGGGGAGGAGTTTTGACCAGTCGAAACAGGTCTTTCCGAGATGGGCGAGGCGATCGAGGAGAGCTTTCAGGTCAGTTAGCTCTGCGGTGGGGATGAGTCCCAGGTGGCGATCGGGAATCACAATGTCGTCTTGACGGCGCAGAACGCCCAAAATTGGGAGGTTGAGCGGCTTGAGAGCATCGGTGAGTAATTCTAAATGACGATCGCTGCCGACTCGATTTAACACCACCCCTGCGATTTGAATGCGTGGATCGAAGGTGGAATATCCATGGGCGATCGCGGCGATCGATCTTGACAAGCTGCTGCAATTCAAAATCAGCAGAACGGGTAGATTCAACAGTCGAGCAATGTGAGCGGTGCTGGCAAAGTCATCGGTTCCGGTTGCCCCGTCGAATAGCCCCATCACCCCTTCGATGAGTGCATATTCAGCGTCTTTAGTATGGAGGGCAAAGCACTGCTGAACGTAAGCTTCGGACGTGAGCACCGGATCGAGATTGCGGCACGATCGCCCCGTCACATAGTGATGAAACATGGGATCGATATAGTCTGGGCCAACCTTAAAAGATTGCACCCGTTGACTCTGCTGCTGCAACGCAGACAACAATGCTAACGTAACGGTAGTTTTGCCGACTCCGCTGCGTTCTCCGGCGACAATTAGGGACATGGGGAAGGAGAGATGAGGAATATCAAGGGAGGAGGGGCAGATAGCACCAGAGGGCTGTTTTAGTATGAATGATATGCGGCGAGTTTTGATTTTGGGAGGAACGGGGGAAGCGGCAGCGCTAGCGGCAAAGGTCGCGCAAATGTCTGGGGTAGAGGTAATTAGCTCTCTGGCAGGGCGGACTCAAACCCCGATCGCGCCGATCGGGTCAGTTCGCGAGGGGAGGCTTTGGTGGTGAGGCGGGGCTGGCAAATTTTTTTGCGGGAGTCTCACATCGATTGTTTGGTAGATGCAACTCATCCATTTGCGGCTCAGATGTCTTGGAATGCATTAGCAGCAGCTTCTGAAGTTGGCATTCCCCACGTAATGTTAGTTCGCCCTGCCTGGCAGAAAACCGCCGCCGATCGCTGGATTGAAGTAGATCACATCGAAGCAGCCGTGACAGTTCTAGAAAAGCAAGCCCACAAAAAGCAAGCCCAAAGGGTGTTTCTAACCATTGGCAGACAGCAACTCGCCCCCTTTGCCCGCTTGCAAACGATCTGGTTTTTGATGCGATCGATTGATTCTCCCGATCCGGCTCTCCCCCGACCCAATGGATTGATGCGCCTCGATCGCCCCCCCTTCACAGTTGAGCAAGAACACCAACTCCTCATGGATTACGCTATTGATACGATCGTAAGCAAAAATAGTGGCGGTGATGCTACCTACGCCAAAATTGTTGCCGCTAGAGAAAGGGGGATGTCGATCGTCATGGTGAACCGTCCAGAAAGGCCCCCCAGTGACCAAGTTTCAGATGTAGACAGTGCAATAACCTGGCTAAAAAACGTAACTCATTGAGCTACTTTCCAATTCGACCGCATCCGTCGATCGGGGAGCCAAAAAGCAACTCTATCAAGAGATATGGCGTATCCCCAATCATTTCTGATTCTCGATCGACCTTACCATACCTTGGGTTTGCGCTTGCAATGCCAAGATATACTGCGTCAGCCTATAGATTTTGGTTTAGAAGGGGTGTGGGGGCTGCACCCCCAGCCAGGGGTTCCACCCCTGCACCCCGTCCAAAATCTTTAATTTATGCCCTGACAAAGTATATAACAAAACCAGTGATCATCAAAATGGTAGGAGCCAATCAGACAAACACAGAGAGGATAGTGTGCCCACTGTCGGAGTTGCTTGGCGGAGTTGCTTGGCGGGGTTGTGGAGAGAGCGATCGTACAACTACCTTACTTACACACCACCCATGTATCTTTGCTGCCACCGCCCTGGGAAGAGTTGACCACCAGAGAGCCTTTCTTGAGGGCGACACGGGTGAGACCACCAGGATTGACATAAATCTCCTTGCCGTAAAGGATATAGGGGCGAAGATCGACATGACACCCCTCAAACTGGTCTCCGATCAGAGAAGGCACGCGAGACAGAGCCAGCGTAGGCTGAGCAATATATTTGCGGGGGTTGGCTTTAATTTTTTCGGCAAAGTCATCTCGCTGCGCCTGGGTAGAATGCGGCCCGATCAACATTCCATAGCCGCCCGATTCATCCGCAGACTTGACGACGAGCTTATCTAAATTAGCCAAAACATGGCTTTGTTGCTGTGGCTCCCAACATAAAAAGGTGGGCACATTTGAGAGAATCGGTTCTTCGCCCAGATAGTAGCGGATCATTGCTGGGACGAAGGCATATATTACTTTGTCGTCTGCTACCCCGGTTCCGAGGGCATTGGCCAATCCTAAGCGGCCATTGCGGTAGACTTCCATTAAGCCAGGAATGCCCAACAACGAGTCGGGGCGAAATACTAGGGGATCGATATACTCATCATCAACGCGGCGGTAAATCACATCCACCCGCTTTAAACCTTTGGTGGTTCGCATTTGCAAGTAGCCATCTGCCACGACCAGATCTCGACCTTCTACCAGTTCCACGCCCATCTGCTGCGCTAAGAAGGAATGCTCAAAATAAGCAGAGTTATACATTCCAGGGGTGAGCAAAACGACGGTGGGGTCGGGCAGATGATTGGGCGCAAGGTTGAGCAGCGTTTCTAGGAGATGGCTGGGATATTCTTCGACCGGCTGAATCTTCATCGTGTTGAAGACGAGGGGCAGTGTGCTCTTCATCACACGACGACTTTCTAAGACATAGGAAACTCCAGAGGGGCAGCGCAAATTGTCTTCGAGCACATACCATTCGCCATCGCGATCGCGCACCAGATCCGTCCCCGTGATGTGACACCAAATATCCTCTGGCGGTCTCAAGCCGATGCACTGCTTCAAAAATCCCTTCGACGAAAGAATCAGTTCCTCAGGAATGACACTATCGCGGATAATTTTCTGCTCTCCGTAGATATCTCTAAGAAACTGATTGAGGGCAAAGATTCGCTGCTTGAGACCTTTTTCTAGCTTGGCCCAATCTTCGCTCGACAAGACTCGCGGAATAATATCAAACGGAAAGATGCGCTCTGCGCCTTCGTTGTCGCTGTAGACGTTGAAGGTGACACCCATTTTGAATAGGGCAATCTGAGCGGCTTGCTGCCGACGCTGCAATTCTGCGATCGCAGCGAGTTAATCCGATCAATCAGTGGGATGGCTTCGGGTCGCGGTTGCCCCTTGGTGACGAAAAGTTCATCATAAAAATTCCCAGGTTCGTAATCGTCCAAATTCACAGCTACCACCCAACGCTAATGCTTATCCATGAATAGGATTGTGACGGACTTTAGACTGTAACAATCATTACGTTATTTTGTCTTTGCATTCGCCCCAGCGTGAAGAAATGTGGCGATCGCAGCCCTCCTGAGCGATTCACAACCCGTCTGAGGCAGGGAGTGATTAGACTAAAAACAAACATACGATCAAGAACAGCTATGGCTTACTTGGGCGATTTGGGAGCAGGGAAACGGCTACTCGTCGAAAATCGGGGAGCGCAAACAATCATTACCCTCAGCACTGGCAGCGCCTCACAACAGCAAAGCCAACAAAGCACCGTGCAAACGGGCGAATGGCGCTCAGCGCCGACCTTGTTTCAGACTGCAAGAGGGCTGATTTTACGCATTGAGGCCGCCCAAGGTCATACATTTATTAGTCTGCACGCAAACGCGATCGGTTTGCTCAAGGGCTTGCCGTCAATGGTGGGGGCAAAGGTCTTGCCTCTACAAAAAACAGCCGACTCGCCATCCTCTATGCCGCCCATGCAGCCCATGCAAATGGGCAACATGAGAATGCAAATGAACCCTATGGAAATGCAAATGGGCGATCTGCACCTCAAAATGGACGATATGGCATCAACCCCCACCGACAAACACTTTTGCTCTCAATGCGGCAGTCGCATCAGCAAGAACGATCGCTTCTGCGCCCACTGCGGCACACAACTATCTAGCTAAGACTGGCTGGGTAAGGATCGAAAATTAGATAAAACCTAGATCTCCTCACCCTACTAGCCCTCTCCGCAGGGAAAAGGATTGGAGATGAGGGCAAAAGTCCCGTCGTTGAACTGGCGTTAAGATAGCTTAAGCAAGATTAATACGAGATTGACACAAAATCGACACAAAGTTGTGCAGATTCTTGCATCTACATCCGGAATCTCTCACCACCAGACGAAGAAAGAAAATATCAGCTTAAGGGCTGTAATTATTCGTATTTTTAGGTTCAATTCGCAGTCAATTTAGGCAGCCATTCTACGGTGAGGGTGAACAGATGTTGGCACAAGACAAGACGTTCGGGTTCAGTGTACCGGGTAGCAATACCACGATCGAGATTTCCACAGAAGGGCTAAGAGAGATTCTTGGGCAAGTTGAGGCAGAACTGTATCGCAGTGAAGTCTACCGTCGGGCGCTGACAAATTTGCAGCAAATGCCCTCCAAAGGCGCAGAAAGCGTCCAGTTTTTGATGAAAGCGATCGGGCGTGAGGCGATTCGGCTGACGCTGCGAAATTTTGTCCACACGGCAGTTACCCCAGAACCAAGCAGAACAACCGACGATCGAGACGGCGATGACTTCCCGGTGGCGGCTTTTTCTCGCGCCCTGGGGTCGCGGGTTACTGTCTTACCGACTGCACCCGAACCCACTCCGCAGGCGATCGCCGCTTCTGAGCCATCGGCCCCCATCCCTCAGAAAATGCCTTTCGTGCAAACGCTGCTCCAACATCCGGTTGCGATCGCCGCTAAGGTAAATTCCCAAAAAACCAGCAAAAGGCTGTCACCAGCAGAAGCCGCCGCCCAAGTTGCCCAAGATCGCCACACGGCTTTGCAGCAGATTGGCACACAGATTCGCACCAAACGAGAGCAGCGATCGATGTCTCTCTCGCAGCTACACAATAAAAACTCTCGTGCCCATGCATCAGCTACAGGGCCTAGAATCAGGCTTTGGCAGCCATCTGCCCGAAGATGTCTACCTGCGAGGCTTTATCAAACGTGTTAGCGCTGTGTTAGAACTCGATACCACCCAGCTCTTAGAGATGCTGCCTCCTGATGCTACTGAGTCGATCGTGCCCTCCTGGTATCATCCCACAACCAAATCGAGTGGCATGAGAGGGGTTGCAGTGCAGCCGATTCACCTCTACGTGGGCTATGCAGCGCTCATGGCGGGTGGGTTGGTGTGGCTCTCCCAGCAGTCGGCCCCCGATACGCCACCGGGGACGATTCAACTTGATGCGCCCAACGTCACCACATCGCCTCAATATCCCATTAACTCCCAAGAAGCAGGTTCAGTTCCTAGTGTTTCGCCCCCAGAAAGGCTGTAGAGAAATTTTGAAGGCATGACGCTTAACCCCTTGCCCCAACTCATTTTGGTAACTGGCCCTGCCCGATCGGGCAAAAGCGAATGGGCAGAGTTTTTGGCGGCAAGGTCTCATAGATCCGTGATTTATGTGGCCACTGCTCAAACAAATTCTGAGGATCTAGAGTGGCAAGCCAGAATTGAGCAACATCGGCAGCGTCGCCCCGAAAGCTGGGCCACCTGGCAGGTGACGATCGACCTTGCCCAAGCCATTCGAGCGGCAACTCCAACCGATTGCTTGCTAGTTGATTCTTTAGGAACTTGGCTGGCAAATTTGCTCGATCAGGATCAAACAGCCTGGGAGAAAATCTTGGGGGAATTTCTAAGCAGCCTTCAACATAGACAAAGTGATGTAATTTTGGTGGCAGAAGAAACTGGGTGGGGAGTCGTCCCTGCGTATGAAATAGGGAGAACTTTTCGCGATCGCTTAGGAACAGTCACCCGGCATGTAGGGGCGATCGCCCATCCCGTTTATCTGGTGACAGGGGGGCATGTCCTCAATCTCAGCCAGCTAGGGAGACCCCTGCCCAGGAGCTAGTTGACATCAATGCTAGATCGGTCTCAAATTACAAATTGAGCGGCGATCGCTGGCTCTGACTCTGGCGATCGGGAGAGTTAAAGGTTTTATTCACATTGGCATCCGTTTTCACCCTTTAAAATAGAGGAGGAGCAGGACTCATAAAACAAAACTCGGTCTTGAGGCAGACACCAGATTCAGTCTAGACAGGTCACAAAGCGCAAGCATTCATCTTTAGAAGTTGCTTAAGCTGAGTGGCAGATCCGGTAGAACTCTTGCACGAATCCTTTACCCTCATCCTGTCTCCAAGGAGAGGGAACCAGCGAGAACAAGGCTGATAACTCCTTCTCGCTGGGCAGAAGAATTGGCAAAGACTTCGCCCCACTTCGTGAGGAGGGCTGCCCGGTTTCACGCAGCAGGTCTGATCACTTTCTGCCCCACTATCAAGTCGTTTGTTTATACAACATGGCATCTGAAACACAAGTTAGACACTATCTTGCCTACTGGTTCCAGTTAGGAAAGCGAGTATTCATCCACAACGGCAAGGAAGCGCTACAGCCTCGCCCAATCATCTCGGCTGACCGCTACAGTGACGAATTTGAGAGTTGCTGGCAACGCATTCAATCCGCCGATGCGGGCGACTGCTATCTCGAAGGAACCAACGAAACGATCGCCCAATTGCTCTCGCCTGCCTGGGAAATGAGTTCTTGTGCCCGTTGCGCGATGCCTGTTCCGCTACCTGGTGCAGGGATGCCTGCCGAAAGTTGCCCCTGTTTTGACTTGTCTAACTGGCCCGATAGCGAAACGCCCTCTCCTCGATCGCCCGTCAGCAGCCAGACGCTTTTGTCCCAGATTCGCGATCGTCTGAGACAAACTAGCGAATCTTGAGCAGGGATGAGGGATGGGGATGAAAACCCTGGTCAAGCTTACAGATCTGTGACTTCTCAAGCAGTGTTGGCTAGAGGTTTAGGGCTTTCGCGGCAAAATAGAACCCCCTCGCTGCTTGTCATTGGGTTTCGGCTCCGCTCAACCAGCCAGTGGGTTGAGCGGAGTCTAATGATGGCGAAGCGAAGTCGAAGCCTGATCCCTCAGGAATTTATCAATTTGCAAACTCCTTAACGCCTCCACACAACCCCCACCCAAGAAGTCGGAGATTTTCACGATCGTCCTAAGGAACGTGGATTAAATCATTCCGTCCACTGTAAGGTTGTCTTGCCCTCACCCCAGCCCTCTCCCAAGTTGGGAGAGGGAGCAGGAGTCCGGTTCCCCTTCTCCCAAGTTGGGAGAAGGGTGAGGGGATGAGGGCGAAGATCTCCGGCATTGATCAATCCACATTCCTAAGCCTTCACGAGATTTTGCTCTAGGCGACGGGGGACTTCGTAAGTCCAAAAGTCTGAGGCGAGGTCGGTGTCAGGAAAAATCGATCGAGCTTCTGCCAAAAGATTCGTCAGATCGATCGGGTTGCCTGGCGCATAGCGAGGGCTGAAATGGGTCATCAACAACTTTTTGACTCGCGCTTGTAGGGCCACCTGGGCCGCCATCGTAGTCGTAGAGTGTAAGCGCTGGTAGGCCAGTTCTGCATCCTGATGGGCAAAGGTAGCCTCGTGAATGAGTACGTCTGCGTCTTGGGCCAGTTCGATCGCGTTCTCGCAGTAAATCGTGTCTGTGCAATAAACGACCTTTCTGCCGATCTCAGTGGCTCCGCACAACTCGGCTCCATTGATTTGTCGCCCATCTGGGAGCATAACCCGATCGCCCCGCTTCAACTTTCCATAAATCGGCCCCGATGGAATATTCAGCGCTTTGGCCTTCTCGACATCAAAGTGACCCGGACGATCTTTCTCTGCCACCCGATAGCCAAACGCAGGAACTCGATGCGTGAGCGGCGCGCAACTGACTGCAAAGTCTTCATCTTCAAACACTAACCCTGGTTTGACGGTGTGCACCTTGACTGGGTAAGAAAAATGGGTTTGCGAATAGCGCCGACAGGCTTTGAGATATTCATCTAAATCAGGCGGGCCGTAAATGTCGATGCGATCGGGGTTGCCTGCCAGACCGCAGCTTGCTAGCAGACCCATCAAGCCAAAAATGTGGTCGCCATGCATGTGAGTGACAAAAATTCGCCGAATCTGGCTTACCCGCAAATCGCTGCGAAGAAACTGATGCTGCGTGCCTTCGCCACAGTCAAATAGCCACACCTCAGCTCGTTGGGGAAGCCGCATAGCAATGCCGGACACATTACGCGCCCTAGTCGGCACGCCGGAGCTAGTTCCCAAAAATGTGATCTGCAATGCTCGATCGCCCTACTTCCAATACACTTAACCCTTTACATAGTGCCACAGGAACCTCTCGCCCGTATGGCAGTCAGAAAAATCTGTGAGTAGACACTTTCAGCAGGGATGTAAAATCACTCCATATTCTTGACAAATCTTCATATCTCTATATGTATGGTCTGAGGTGCAAAATCCTGCAAGCTTGACTCTAGATAGGAAATTTACGGTTTAATAGTTCCCCAGTGTTAAGAAATCCTGATACATCGTTACTTAGCAAAAACGCATATATTAAGCAACGTTAGCAATTTTGTTTTTTCACCTAACTAAATTGATCCAGATCTCGTAAATCGATCCAGATCTCGCCCACGATCGTTCGTGATCTGTAAGAAGACCAACCCAAGGAAGTTACTGACAATGATAGCTCGCTCCCTGCTTCCGTTTCTGATTTCTAAGCTCAAGGTCGCGGCAGGAAAAAATGGGTGGCTCATCGCCCTGATCTGGCTAGCCGCGATCGCTCCAGCCACTGCCCTCGACCTGAGAATTGCCATTCAACAAAACGTCAAACAAATCAACGTCGGTAGCTCGACCAAAGCCGTAGTGAGGGATGAGTCGTCGGGTCAGGCGCTGGGCGAAATTCAAGGGATGAATGGCTTCACGGCTCAGGCAAATGGTGGCGGTGTCGCCCTCGATCGCTGGAAGAGCGGACTGATCTCAGTGGAGCCAACGGGCGGCGGCGTGGTGTGGATGGCGATCGCTGGTATCGAGGTCGAGTGGTACTTGTTCCGACGGGTCAAGGCTTGACGGCGGTAAACTACGTCAATTTAGAGCAGTATCTCTACAGCGTTCTGGGCAGCGAGATGAACGGCAACTGGCCCCAAGAAGCACTCAAGGCGCAGGCAGTGGCCGCCCGCTCTTATGCGCTCTATCAGCGACAGAGTTCTGCAAACAGCGTGTTTGACTTGGGCGATACCGATTTCTGGCAGGTTTACACAGGGGTCGATCGCGAGTCGGTGGGCACTCAGATGGCGGTCAATGCGACGGCCGGCGAAGTGCTGACCCACAAAGGTCAGATTATTAATGCAGTGTTCCATTCGTCGTCAGGTGGTTGCATTGACAATGTAGAAGAGGTCTGGACGCAACCCCTGCCTTACCTGCGGGCAAAGCGCGATTTTGACCAGGGCGCACCCGTCTATCAGTGGAGCAAGACCTTCGATCGCAATCAACTCAGCAGCCGAATCACAGGAGTGGGCGAAATTGAGTCGATCGAGGTAGACAAGCAAACCACCTGCAAGCGAATCGTTTCCATGCGAGTCAAGGGCAGCAAAGGGACGCGAACCATCAGTGGTGATGCTTTGCGGAGTGCGCTTGATCTTAGAAGTACGCTGTTTAGCATTGTTTCTCAGACCGATCGAGCCACAAAGAGTAACGACGGCAAGCCAGCGCCCGTTTCGTTTGTGGTCAATGGCAATGGCTTTGGTCATGGGTTGGGGTTGAGCCAATATGGAGCCTACAATCTAGCTCTACAACAACGCTGGAATTATCAGCAAATCGTGCTTTATTACTACGACAACACAAAGCTGGCCAAAATCGAAGTGAAGTAAGACAATTTCTAACAGGGCTGACGCAATGCTCTCGGCAGCCCTCACCCCTAGGGAGAAGGGTTGTCTTAGATTGCGTAGTCAATTGACATCCTCCCCACCGCATAGGCGGATGGGGATTCCCAACCTCAAGGGTTGAGCCTTCCTGGATCAACGCCACTTGCCTAGATCGAACCTCGTGATTCTTTCCCCGGTAGACCGACTCCCACAGGCTGTTTCCCTTCCCCGACTATCCACGGGTACTCCGTTTCTCGAACAAACAAAGAATTCTCTTGGTACACTTTCCCAACTTTGGAGGTTCCGACAAACGATGTCTACCTTTCACTCACAATCGGCGGGCTGCGAACCACTTGTGCTCTATCGAATGGGTTCATTACTGGCAAGAGAGATAGGGGCGATCGCCCCGTCGCTATCCATCCCCATCCGCCATGCGGTGGGGATGGATAGCGAGTTAGTTAAAATCGAACATTGATGGCCTAAGGAGCGGCGCAAGACTGCGCGTTCTCCTAGCAACCTGTCGGTGTGGCTTAAATCTTTGTTTCAACGAATTTACGATCGTTGATCCCTGTAAAGATTTAAGACTCAACTTTAGCCAACCTCGATACACTAGTTAAACAGAGGTCACACTTCTCCTTCGCGCTCTGCTGCATCTCTCAGTCTACGTTGAGGATTCGTTAACCTGCGTCTGTGAATGTCATTGTCTGAACTTCCTTGTCTAAGCCTTGCGATCGAACGCCTCCGCGCCACCGAAGCCAATCACTTTGCCGTCCATGTGATTCAGGCTCCCTATCGAGGTGGATACGTTTTACACGACAGTCTTTGGTCTGACTCTCTTGAGCAAGTTTGGAACGCCTGGCAGGAGCTATTCTCAGCCCGGAGCTTGCCCAATGTGCCCCATGTTTCTGAGGTCAACATTCACCCTTTGGCGTTGGCAGACGTGTCGCCTCCGTCGGGTCAGCCCGTTTCTCGCAGCGTGCGCTTGATGCAAACCCTGGGCATTAGTCTCTGGCAGTGGCTATTCGATGGTCCCATTCAAAGCAGCATCAACCAGAGCCAAGGCATCGCGATGGGGCAGACCAAAGCGCTGCGCCTACGATTGGATATTCGTGACCCCGATCTGATTGCTCTGCCCTGGGAAATCATGCAGAGCCAACCTGGCAAGCAAGCGGTTTCGTTGAGCCAACAACTCCTGTTTAGTCGCACCACCAGTGATGTTGATGCCTTGCCTCCCTTAAAGACTGATCAGAGCTTGAGCATTCTTCTGGTGCTCGGACAGGATGCCGCGCCCGACGTTCAGCCGATCTCTGGCGGTTTAGATGGGCGACGACAGGCTGACCTCAAAAAACTCAAACTCGAACAAGAAGCGCTAGCCCTAGCGAGAATTCTGCAATGCCCGAACGATCGCGAAGCCTCCCAAGACCCCTTGGCTAGAAGTGCCAGTCGCTATCTTGCCGTCTGCCAGGTGGATACGCTGCTGCAACCGACCCAGCCGAGTTGATCGATCGCCTAGAAACCGGGCAATATAACGTCCTTTTTTATGCTGGGCACGGAGTCCCTGCCCCCGACGGTGGCTTACTGTTTTTGCGGCCCGATATGACGCTAAACGGCACTGAGTTGGCCCAGGTGCTGACTCGCTGTCGAGTCAAGCTGGCGGTCTTTAATGCTTGTTGGGGCGCACAGCCCGACCAGCAAGGATATCAGGCGATTCCGCGCAGTAGTTTAGCAGAGGTGCTGTTGCATCATGGTGTACCCGCAGTGCTGGCGATGCGCGATTCGATTACCGATCAGGAGGCGCTGAGTTTCATTCAGGCTTTTGCCCAGGCCTTGGGAGAAAGAATGCCGATCGACCAGGCCGTCGCCGTTGCTAGACAGCACCTTTTAACGTTATTTAAGTTCAATCAGCAAGCCTGGACGTTGCCCGTCCTCTATATGCATCCCGAATTTGACGGGGAACTTCTAAAACCAGGGGACGAAGGCTTGACTCAGATTCCCCGAAGTCCAAGTCAGTTTGGCCGCAAAGCGCCGATCGCCTCCCTGCGGTCGATCGCCAGTGCCAAAGTCTGGACTGTTCGCGGTGGACTGATGCGCGTCGGCATGAGCGAAGAAAATGATCTAGTGCTGCGTGGCGAACCTGGTGTGTCTCGCAAACATGCCGAAATCTTCTACCGCAATTCTGCCCCTAGCCCTGACCATCCCACCTATTTTCTGCGCGATTTTTCTCGCTATGGCACTTGGATTTTGATGAGCGGCGGCTGGCAGAAAGTTCACCACGAAGAAGTGTCGCTCCAGTCCGGTGTTCAGCTAAAATTCGGAGGGTCGCAAAATTCTGTTTTGGAGTTTGCGATCGCAGCGCCAGACTCAACAGATACAGTCTGATTGCCTGCTACACAAAGCCCCCAGTTAACCCTAGTTAACCCTAGTTAACCCTAGCTAATCAGACGAGTTTGTGAACTTCGTTACGGAACCTGTAACAGAGCAGTTGTAGGTATCAACAGCAAACGTTCAAGTCATTCAGTGGATGCGGGAATTTTCAATCATGGCAAGTGAAGCAAGTCGGCTTAATGTTGGGGTCAATCTACAAGCTCAGGTCGAGCAGGATCTAGCAAATGCACTTCTGCACTCAGATGAAGTGATTTTGCGATGGAATCCTACCGAATCTGTTGAGACGGCTGAAATAGAAGTGGTTGAAATGCCCCAGGGTAAGATCTCCTATCCCTGGAACCCTGCCGACCCCAATGCAGACGCTTTCTTCACAGAGTTAGAGCAGGGCTTTTCTTTGGATGACTGGCAGGAGGGCGAAATGGTTGCCCGATCGCAGTCTTTCTTCTCTCAACTCGATCAACTCTGGGTAGCTACATCGCTGCGATCGTCTCTGGCTCAAAAATTCACTGCGATGCCGCAGACGTTGCTCAATGCGATCGCTCACCAAGCTCAGCAGGTTGTGGCTGCCTCAAATTCTTTGGCAGATCAGCTAGTGCAGTGTGTGCAAGAGGTGCTTCCTACTTGGGCCGACGAAGACTTACAGGTGTTGGCTCGTCCTCTTGCCTATGCGATGCGAGATGATGCTAATGCGATCGATGCAACCTTGGATAGCATTCGCCCGGTTGCATGGCACGATCTATCTGAAACCGAACAGGCAAAAATGAGTTTAGCTGTGGCGCGATGGGCGATCGATAAACTCAGTCAAGATTGCCAATAGCAATAGACCAGTTGACTGCTTGCTCGATCGTTTGTCTGATGGGTCTGAGGGTTTAAGGCGATTTCTAAAAAAATATCACCTTCTGACCTTCTGATTTTTGGCCTTCGACTTCGCTCAGGGCGCAAGCTGGCAGAGCGAAGTCGAAGACAGCGGGACTATTTGTTGGCTAGAAATCTCCCTTAGAGTGGTGCTTTTAGAGGCTAGAACCCTGGTTGAAGGAAGGCGCTAACGAAGCGAATCATCAGCCACTTTTTCTATTCATCAATTTCTATTCATCAATTTCTATTTACCAACGCCTTTTTTGGGTAGTCCTATTTCATAAAGGATGGAGAATAATGAACGTCTTCAGGATGCTTTGCTGCTGTTGAGATAGAGCAATCAGCTATTTTTTCTCTGTCCTTTACGTAAGGGCACTACCATTTTTGGCAGGTTTTGCCGATCGTAATCTGCAAGCC
>JAAUOZ010000011.1 GCA_012034655.1 Leptolyngbyaceae cyanobacterium CSU_1_3
CCTCTCCCAGAGCGGGCGAGGGGAGAAAAATGGGTTCCTCTTCTCCCATTTTGGGAGCAGGGGTTAGGGGATGAGGGTCTTAAGTTTAATTCCACCTACCTACTTAGTGCTCGATCGCGAGTATTTAGAAGCGTGGATTAAATAACCTGTGGGGCAGGTGTCTCATCCGTTTGGACAAGGCAAGATGCCCGTCCCACGCCAAGCCTGTAGGGGGATGGGATTGCCGTGCCCTTGGGGTGGACACACAACCTACCTGGACTTAGATCGGGAATTGATTTAGATAGGGAGACGATCGATATCCCGATTCTCCCCAATCACGACGATCGCAGTTCCTCTACGCAGGGGCGTGTCAGGATCGGGATTGATCACAAACTTGCCCTCTTGGCTGAAGGCCAGAACATTGAGACCATAATGAGCACGGAGTTTTAGTTGAGAAATCGTCTTACCGTCGAAACTTTCAGGCACAATGACTTCAACAATGCTATTGTCTGGGTCAAGCTCAAAGCGTTCTAGAATGCCAGGTTTGGTCAGCGATCGGGCGAGATTTGCCCCTGCATCATGCTCCGGAAAAATCACATGGTCAGCCCCCACCTTTCTGAGCAGCTTTTCGTGTATTTCTGAAGATGCTTTGGCCACAATGTGTGAAACGCCCCCTTCTTTGACGTTTAGCGTCGTGATGATGCTTTCTTGAATGTAGTTGCCGATCGCCACAATCACGGTGCTTTGTTCAAAAATCCCGGCTTCTTGGAGGGCGGCGGGTTGAGTTGAGTCGATCTGTCGGGCGTGGGCAACGATGCGATCGCACAAGGCCTGATCGACCCTGCCTCGGTCTGCATCAACCGCCAAAACCTCGTAGCCCTTGCTATGTAAGGTAGAGCAGACTGCTCGACCAAAGCGCCCTAGACCAATTACAGCAAATTGTTTGGTTTTGCGATCGGTTCGCAGGCTATGAAAAAAGTTGAGCGAAGATAAGTCCACAAATCTATTCCATTAATAGTTTGATTTAAGTTACTCAGTCTTATAAATTACTCGATTAATTGACCCAAGGAAACCGCTAGATGTTGCAGCCTTCTAGAGTTAGCCAACGAGCAAATTTTCTTCGGGATAATGCACAAAGCTGGGCTTTGGATCGCCCAAGATGGCGCTCATTAAAAGCAGAACGCCAACCCGCCCCATATACATGATCAAAATCAAGATTAATTGACCTAAAACTGAAATATTTTGCGTTCCGATCGCCGACAGCCCAACGGTGGCAAAGGCAGAAACTACCTCAAATAAAATGCGAATCAGGTCTAACTGAGGGTCGGTCAGGGCAATGAGAATCGTCGCGCCAAGCACCGTCATCGTCGAACCCACTAGCACACCAACCGCCTTCAAGATGAGCGGAATTGGAATCTGTCGCTGGAAGGAAAGAACCTCTTCTTTTCCTTGCAAAACAGCTTTTGTGCAGTCAACCAAGACTCGAAAGGTCGTTGTTTTGATGCCGCCCCCCGTCCCGCCGGGGCTTGCACCCACAAACATTAGGGCGATCGTCACCAGCAAACCGGCCGTTGTCAGCTTAGCATTGTCGATCGTATTGAATCCTGCGGTGCGAGGAGTCACCGCCTGAAACCAGGCCGCCCAAATTTTGTGACCCAATCCAAGCGGCCCTAGGGTTTGCGGATTGTTGAATTCTGTGATCAAGAAGGCCAACGTCCCAGTCGCGAGCAGAAACAGTGTGGTGCTCGTTGCAATTTTAAAGTTGAGTGAAAAAGTCGTTTTTTTGACCCGACGATAGAGACGATCGCGCAGCCAAAAATACAGTTCCATAATCACTTGGTAGCCAATGCTACCAAAAATAATCAATCCTGTAATGACACCATTCATCAAAGGCGATTTAACGTAGGAGGTCAAACTGTCTGAGAATAGACCAAATCCAGCATTATTAAACGCATTCACGCTGTGAAAGATAGACAGCCAAAGACCATGATGGAAGCCAAAATCAGGCACAAAAATAATTAGTAATAGAAAAACTCCGGTGAGTTCAAATAACAGCGTCGTCGCAATAATCGATCGTACCAACATCGCCATCCCCGACAACCCTGGCATATCCAACGATTGCTGAATCGCGATCTTATCTCGCAGACCCAGTTTTTTCCCTACCAGCAAAAGCAGCACGGTGGTCGCAGTCATATAGCCCAAGCCACCCACTTGCACCAGCAGCACAATCACCAACTGCCCCCAGAACGTGTAATATTTGCCCACATCCACGACAGACAGCCCAGTGACACAAACTGCCGAGGTTGCGGTAAACCAAGCCGTCACCGGGTTGTTCCATGCCCCGCTTGTGAGAGAAAATGGCATCCATAGCAGCAATGCCCCCACGGTAATGACCGCAAAAAATCCTAAACAAATGGTGCGCGAGACAGTCATGGGAAGAAGGAGAGTAAAATGTAACCTCCCTATTTTCGTGCGAGACTGCTCCTTCGGCTAACGATTAGCTCACAATATGTTGAAACAACTCATAATCTTGATTTAGCAGCGCCGAAAAAGATTGGTCAGTCAATCAGAGGATTAGCCTGCTCGTCAAGCCTACGAAGCGGGGCGATCGCTGAATATTATGTTTCGCATTTTGGCTCGATCGTGCAAGCCACCCAAAAATTAGAGCCGTCTCAGCCTCAGTTTGGATTTTGGATCGAAGCTAAAATCTAAAATTTCCTGGCAACTCGGCAAAGTTTCCTAGGCGGGGTATTAGTCTGTTCTTCAGTCGCTTGTGAGAGAGTCATGACCTCAACGCTTTACCAGCAAATTCAGCAGTTTTACGATGCGTCTTCGGGTCTGTGGGAACAGATTTGGGGTGAGCACATGCACCACGGCTACTACGGAGTCGATGGGCGCGAGAAAAAAGACAGGCGACAGGCACAGATTGATCTGATCGAAGCACTGTTGCAGTGGGCAAATGTCACTCAGGCAAGCAACATTTTGGATGTGGGCTGTGGAATCGGTGGCAGTTCGCTGTATTTGGCGGAGAAATTTGGGGCAACGGCCACCGGGGTGACGCTGAGTCCGGTGCAGGCAAATCGAGCGATCGACCGGGCCCAAGCTGCCCAAATTGATGCACACTTCCAGGTCGCAGATGCGCTCAATATGCCGTTTGCTGACCATTCGTTTGATCTGGTTTGGTCTCTCGAAAGTGGCGAACACATGCCCGATAAGGCAAAGTTTTTGCAGGAATGCTATCGCGTCCTCAAGCCCGGTGGAACCTTCATTTTGGCAACTTGGTGTCATCGATCGACCCACCTCTACCCCCTGAGCACCGACGAGCAAAAGCACCTTGAAGACATCTATCAGGTGTATTGCTTGCCCTATGTGATATCGCTACCAGAGTATGAAAAAATCGCCCGTGATGCCTCTTTTCGGAATCTCCGCACGGCAGATTGGTCGATCGCCGTTGCCCCCTTTTGGGATGTTGTAATTGACTCAACGTTTAACCTAGAAGCGCTGATTGGGCTGCTGCGATCGGGCTGGACGACTATTCAAGCGGCGCTGTCGTTAGGGTTGATGAGTCGAGGGTACGATCGGGGACTGGTCAAATTTGGTCTGCTTTGTGGCAGCAAGTAATTTATTTTGAAAATGGACGAAGGCTTTGGGCTTGAGGGATATCCTACAAAAAAGTCGAGCCTTTTGTGCTTAAGGTCAAAAGCCCAAAATCTATTCACTATCTGTCAGAAAACGATTCACCAAATTGAGCATTGCATGAGCCAAACTCCTCCCCAATTTTCTTCCAAGCCTTCTGCTAATTCTGCTTCCAAAAATCCGATTAAAAGACATGCACCCTGGCTCTATGCTTTTTGGAAATTTTCTCGACCTCACACCATTGTGGGGACAACTTGTAGCGTCCTCGGTATCTATTTGATTGCCTTTTCTGAGAATGGGCAGTGGTCAATTGGCGATCGCAACATTGTGTTATCAATTCTGCTAACGCTGTTTACTTGTTTGTGCGGCAACATCTACATTGTGGGGTTAAATCAACTCGAAGATGTGGCGATCGATCGCATCAACAAGCCTCATTTACCCCTGGCATCGGGTGAATTTTCTCGCCAGCAAGGGGTGGCGATCGTAGCAGTCACAGGAATTTTAGCCATCCTTCTAGCAGGGTTTCAGAGTTCTTATTTGTTGGGGATGGTCGGGCTAAGTTTGGCGATCGGCACGGTCTATTCATTGCCTCCAATTCGACTTAAACGATTTCCCTTTTGGGCATCTCTTTGTATCTTTGGAGTGCGAGGAGCGATCGTTAATTTAGGGCTTTTTCTACACTTCAATCAAGGGTTGCCAATTCCCATTCAAGTGTGGATATTGACGCTGTTTATTATTGTGTTTACCTTCGCGATCGCCATCTTCAAAGACATTCCTGATATGGAGGGCGATCGTCAATATAATATCAGCACATTCACGTTGAGATTGGGTCAAAAAGCAGTTTTCAACCTGGCACGATCGGTGCTGACCGGCTGCTATTTAGGAATGGTAGTTTTTTCAATATGGCTACCTGATGTGAATGCACCTTTTCTGGTGATTAGTCATTTGCTAGCATTGGGATCGTTGGGGCTGCGGAGTTACAAAATTGACCTGCAAGATAGGTCTGAAGTGGCCAGATTCTACCAATTTATTTGGAAGCTTTTTTTCCTAGAATATTTGATCTTTCCAGCGGCCTGTCTGCTCAATTTCTAGTAGTCTGTCAGACTTTAAATGGATGAATCGGGAATGGGGAAGCGGTTATTTTTCAGGGGTTTTCAACCTTTCAAAAAAATCTTGGCAGACCACCAGGTCGTCCTAATTCTTTAAGTTGATATCACGCGCAAATGAATTATGATATATCGCGCAGGATTTTGACGACCCCTTTATCAGTAAACGCCATGGCACAATATCGCATCACGCTTCTCCCTGGAGACGGCATCGGCCCCGAAATTATGGCAGTCGCCGTCCGAGTGCTGAAGGTCATTGGTGAGAAATTTGATCTAACCTTCAACTTTCAGGAAGCCCCGATCGGAGGGGCGGCGATCGATGCTACCGGAACGCCACTCCCCGATGAAACCCTGGAAATCTGCCGTAACAGTGATGCCGTTTTGCTAGCGGCGATCGGCGGCTATAAATGGGACACCCTCCCGCGTCACCTGCGCCCTGAGACGGGGTTGTTGGGCTTGCGATCGGGCTTGGGGCTATTCGCAAATCTTCGTCCTGCAACAATTTTGCCTCAGTTGATCGATGCCTCTACCCTCAAGCGAGAAGTGGTCGAAGGGGTAGACATCATGGTAGTTCGCGAACTCACAGGCGGCCTATATTTCGGCGAACCCAGAGGAATTTTCACCACAGAAACCGGAGAAAAGCGTGGCGTTAACACCATGACCTACACCGAATCGGAAATCGATCGCATTGGCAAAGTCGCCTTCGAGACCGCCCAAAAACGCAGCAAAAGACTCTGCTCGGTCGATAAATCTAATGTGCTAGAAGTCTCACAACTCTGGCGCGATCGCATCACACAACTGGCTAAAAACTATCCCGATGTCGAACTTTCTCACCTCTATGTAGACAACGCCGCTATGCAACTGCTGAGAAACCCCAAGCAGTTTGATACGATCGTCACGAGCAATCTGTTTGGCGATATTCTCTCAGACGCGGCAGCCATGCTCACAGGCAGCATTGGCATGTTGCCCTCGGCCAGCTTGGGGGCGACCAATCCCGGTGTCTACGAACCTGTGCATGGCTCTGCTCCTGACATTGCCGGGCAAGACAAAGCCAACCCACTAGCGCAAATTCTCAGTGCGGCGATGATGCTTCGCTATGGACTCAATCAATCGGCAGCAGCGGATCAGATCGAGCAGGCCGTTTTGAAGGTTTTGGATCAGGACTATCGCACCGGAGATATTATGTCTGACGGCAAAACTTTGATCGGCTGTCAGGCGATCGGAGAGGCCTTGATCGATGCATTGAAATAGCAGATTTTTTATCGCTCAAGTCTCACAAACTTTTCGTGCCAATTTGCATTTTTGCAATAGGATAAAGCGAACGTAACCAAGGGGTTTACAGGTGGTTAACACGATCGAAAGTGTAGGTGTCGGAGTGGAAGACGAAAGCTTTGAGGAATACATTGATACGAGTGTGGTGCGATCGGCGCGTCTAATTTATGAAACCTACTACGATGTGCATCCAGAATTAACAGAACCGCCACTCGGAGTTGCCATCAACCGTCTTACCCTGCGTGGAAAGCTAATCTTCAACGGCAGGCCCGTGTTGCTGCCACAAGAATGCTTTGTGCCATTTCAGAGAATGCGTGAATAGGGATGAGGGATAAAGAGCTAGTTGACTGACAAAGCCTTGCCCCCTCATTCCCAACCCTTGTATCTTAAGGATATAGAGAGAACGGGAACCGGACTCCTGCTCCCTCTCCCAATCTGGGAGAGGGCTGGGGTGAGGGCAAGACCACCTTGCAGTGGACGGAATGATTGAATCCACATTCCTAAGTCTTGTTCCAGAGGTAACCCCTCACCCCTCATCCCTGCTTCAATCAATAATGGATTTCTTACTTACGATTCCTGCGTTCGTTATTGTCTTTGCATTGGGCGCAGCGATCGGTAGCTTTTTGAATGTTGTGATCTATCGGCTTCCGGCGGGGTTGTCGTTGCTCTATCCGCCGTCGCGCTGTCCTCAGTGTCTGACACGCCTCAAGAAACGGGAAAATGTTCCTATTTTTGGGTGGCTTTGGCTCAGGGGGCGGTGTGGCCATTGCAAGAGCCAGATTTCGCCGCGCTACCCACTGGTTGAGGCGGCTACAGGAATTTTGTTTGTGTGGGTGTTTGGGGTGTTTGGAGGGTCGATCGTCACCCTTGGCTATTGGGTGTTGCTCAGTTGGCTGCTCGTTCTATCGCTGATTGATCTAGACACCATGACATTGCCCAATTCGTTGACGCAATCGGGTTTGATATTGGGTTTAGTATTCCAGTTTGCGATCGGGTTTACGAACACGTTGAGTCTATCGGGAGCAATCCATTTGCTGATCGCAGGTGTGTTGGGGGCAGTGTTGGGGATTTGGTTGCTAGATCTAATCTCATTCGTGGGTGCGATCGTGTTTCAACAACCCGCTATGGGGGCAGGAGATGCCAAACTCGCAGCGATGATGGGAGCCTGGCTCGGCTGGAAACTGCTGCTGATTGCAGGATTTTTGGCCTGTGCGGTAGGGGCATTAGTGGGCGGCGGCGCGATCGCATTGGGAGTGCTCGATCGTCGCCAACCGATGCCCTTTGGGCCTTTTCTGGCTCTAGGAGCCGTTCTGAGTCTTTTCTTTGGCGAAGCACTGCTCTCAGGCTATCTGCAATTCTTTTTTCCCACTCTTTAACAACAGTTCGGACAGTTTTTGGCGGAGAGGCTGAAGTCCTTGATTTCTCATTAGCATGATCACCGCAGGGTGGTTTCGTTGTCATTGGAGAGAAAATCAGGGGCCCGTTGGAACCTGCTTCACCCTCATCCCCAACCTTCTCCCATCCAAAGAGAAGGGAGAAAACTGGCTTTCGGCTCCCCTCTCCCACGTCGGGCGAGAGGGGGTGAGGGGAAAGTCTCTCACGACCCTAAAACCATCCCGACTGCTGTGCTCTTTACAGGGACTTTACAAGGGGTGCATTACTTGGCTGCAAGTCCCTTAAAGGGCGAGACTAGAACAAAAAACTTAGCCCATTCTCTCCTGAGAAGGAACCCAAACCGGAGTTGAGCGCTCCAGCTTCAACCAGCGACCATCCGTAGCCAAGTAGCCAATCTCAGCCACATAGGTACGATCGCTCGCTGCAATGGGCACATCACAACTCAGGGCAAAATCATCACAATCAAACTGCTCATAGGCTTCAGGTAAGGTGTCAGGATCTAATTCAGTCACATCGTAAAGCCGCAGCACCAGGTTCTCGCCCCCCTGACGCTGCACCTCAGCCTTCAGCGAACGGGGCAAATCCCAATAGGCGTAAGCCCATTGAGCATTGCGCGGCGAAAGTACCAATCGTCGATCGCTCTCGCCAGGCAGATTATCTAACTGCTCTTCATAGGGATCAAACTGACTCTCAACCTGCGTCTCAGGCGCGGGCACAACTGCCTCTGGCTGAGCTTGCCCATCCGAGCGACGGCGATTGCCGGAAAGGAATGACCAAGCGGCTCCCACGCCTCCAGCGAGGGCGGCTCCCCCAGCATTTGCGGTTTGGCTCAAAAAGTTGGGAGCAGCAGGAGTGGCAGGGCTGCCCCAACTGGCATCCTCCCCTTCGAGGCTCGGCTGCGTGGAATCGTGATCGCTCGCCAAGAACGATCGGGCCGATTCTCCGGCCGCCACGGCGGCTCCCCCAGCGAGGGCGGTTCCACTAGACCCATCGAAGGTTGCCTGCCCAAATTGATCGAGTGAATTGGGATCAGCATTGGCGGCCAGATTAGGATTTTCGACTAGCCAATCCGAATTGTCTGCGATCGCATACGTGTCGGCATCGTTTCGCAAGGCTCCCCAATCGGCGGTTCCGGCTTCCCCGGCGGAGTAGGTGTCACCAGACGATCGCACCCCATCGCCCGCAAAACCTGCACCCGGCTGAAGCGGATCAAGCCCACCCGGAAAATCAACATTCGGATCGCGATATCCCTGAATCGCTGCGGGTCTTGAGTCGCGCCCTTTGCCCAACATCCAAAACAATGCCGTCAAAGACCCCAACGGAAAGAGCCACCACAACCAGGAAGGCAGCCCCAAATCAAGACCCGACCATCCCTCATCAGCCGTTGCTGGCACTTGAGCAATCTGATTGTTAGTAGCGTTAGCAGAGGCAGATTTTTTGTTGGGTGCATTCAAAGAGGCAGCTTTTGCACCTTTGTCAGCAGGTTTAGCAACATTGCCAGCTTTAGGCGTGGTTTTTTCGGGAGCGATTTTTGCAGAAGCGGTTTTCGCAGCTTCCCCCGTCTGGGCGGCTGCCCCTTCAACCACCCCCGCTTGCTGAACGGCTTGCTGCCCCTTGGGTGCAGTAGCATACCCCAAAAATGCAGCCGCCGCAGGGTTAGCGGTTGCCCCTTTATAAACGTAGAATAGCGCCTGAGAGAAGGGATAACGGGGATCAGTAGGAGCCGTGCCATGCATAGGGATAGCCCTAACCCCAGGCTGATTTTTTAGCTGATTGGCAGGCAGATAGCTGACCCCATTCTTGCCCAACGCCTGAATGACAGCCTTAGTATTGGCATTAGATAGCTGCTCGGCGGTTGCCCCTGTGCCAAATTTTCCTGTCTTGAAAGCTGAATAGCTGCGAAAGGACTGGCGCGTATCAGAATCGGGCTGGTCGATCAGGCGAATTGCCCCCCCCCGAACCGCCCACCTGCGACCAGTTTTTGATTTCGCCCCGAAAGATCTTAGCGAACTGGTTGATATCGAGTTCTTTGGCAAAAGGGTTGTTAGAGCCGACGACGATCGCAATCTTGTCGCGCCCCACCGGAACCGCAACCAGCCCCTTCGCTTTTTCGGCGGCCGTCAGTGGACGACCGATCGCCGCTAAATCGGCTCTGTCTTCGAGCACCGCCTGCAAAGCAGTCGCCGTGCCATTGGTTTCAACAGTCACCTGCGTTTCGGGAAACTGTTTCTCAAATCGCTGTCTGAGTCCCTGGTTAACGGTTCCCATGCTGCTAGAGCCATCAATTCGCACAGTTGTGCCCTTGGGAACAGAGGCAGGCAGCGTGAAAGCAGCCCCGATGGTCGAGGCGGCAGCAGATTTGACGGCAACCGTCAGCGGTTCGACGGTGACGATCGACGTAACTAACAAAGCAAGACCAAGCATTGAGGATTGTTTCATTATTTTCGCACCTACTAAACTGTAGGATTCTTGTGCAACGCTGAAATACCAAAGAGAAGCAAAATCAAGCGAGAAGGGAGTTTTCAGAAGAATACTTCGTCACCGCAGACTTAAGGAAAATCTCAAAATTTAGATTTAAGCGTATATTGCGTCAATAGTAGACGGAATTCTCACCGCTCCATCAAACATTAAGGGTTTATTAATACCTTTTAGGCAGCGATTGTTCTAGGTTGATGATAATTTACTTTGTGCAGAGAAACGAGTCGCCCTGCACACAAATGCGTCAACCTCTCGTGCCTCAAACCAAACAATTAGACTTCATTAAGGAATGGGGTGAAATTAAAGCCAGCCAGATGCCGAGTTTCGACTCCGCTCAACCCTCTTCTAGGGGAGATCTTGAGCATTTCGACTCTGCTCCATGCGTCTGATCACTCCTTCCGCCTTCCTCCTTATAATGAAGTACCGGGTTCTAATTGCCGCCATGACTCAGCAACTTCTAGGAACTGAAGAAATCGTCACTGAACTGGACATCAGCCACCTCGTCATTGAGGACGATACGCCTGTGGATAACTTCCAATCCGAAGTGCAGCAGCGGCTCTTAGTCGAACCGCTCTACAGTTCTAAACCTTTGTCCACACCATTTTTGGCGGCGGCAAATGTCGGGTTGTTCTATAAGCTCAAAGGTGATCCGATCGTACCCGATGCACTGCTGAGTTTAGGGGTGCAAAGAGCCGAAGACTTTTCTCAGCGACAAAATCGCTCCTATTTTGTTTGGGAGTTTGGCAAAGTTCCAGAGGTTTGCATCGAAATTGTCTCAAACCAAGAAGGCGACGAACTGACGCTCAGTAAAAAGTCTCAACAAAAAGGCAAGCAAACTTGTAAGCGGGAGATTTACGCCCAAATTGGGATTCCCTACTACGTGGTGTTTGACCCACTCCAGCAAATTCAAGGACAGACCGAGATGCGAGGGGCGCTGCTGCGGGTGTGGACAATTTCGCCGTTGGGCTATACAGAACTCACTCCCCCAGAGGGAATCGTGGACATTGGGCAGTCGATTTGGTTGGCAGGGGTGGGGCTGGGGTTGACCCTCTGGGAAGGTCAGTTTGAGGAAACCGTCACCCGGCTTTGGCTGCGTTGGTGCGATCGCGACGGGCAAGTGATCTCGACCGGGGCAGAGGGGCAAGAGCAGGAACGTCAACGCGCTGAACAGGAACGCCAACGTGCTGAACAGGAACGCCAACGTGCTGAACAGGAACATCAGCGTGCTGAACAGGAACATCAGCGTGCTGAACAGGAACGCCAACGCGCTGAACGACTTGCTAAACGGCTGCGATCGATGGGAGTTGACCCAGACGAGGCTTAATTGCGGCTGAGTTGAGGAGATTAGCCACGATCGCAGCCGTTACGTTCTTCGATGTGAGAAGATCGAGTGTCGATTGCCTGTTTAGCCTGTCACCGTGAATCAATCTGTTACCAAGCCCGCTGCACCCATCTTCAAGGATGCGTTTAAGGAGCAGGTGAGAAATTATTTCGATCGCATCGCCCCAGACCTGGATCGTTGGAATCAACGCAACTGGTACTACTATCGCGATCTCGATCGGCTTCACCAATTCTTCATCCCGATCGGAAGTCGCGTTTTGGAAATTGGCTGTGGAACCGGGAATTTGCTGGCAGGGCTAGATCCAAAAATCGGGGTGGGCATTGACTTTTCCCAGGGGGCGATCGGGGTTGCCAGGGCAAAATATCCCCATTTGCAGTTTCACTGCTTGGATGCTGAAACTCTGACCCCAGAGGCATTGGGCACAGAGTCCACGTTTGATTTTGTGGTGCTATCGGGTGTGTTGGGGCACTTGGGCGACATTCAAAAAGTGTTGCAAAACTTGCAGGCATTTTGCCATCCGCGCACTCGGTTGATTCTGACCTTTCACAATTTTTTGTGGCAGCCTTTGTTGCATTTGGCAGAACGTATTGGGCAACGTCGCCCTCAACCGCCTCAAAGTTGGCTGTCGATGACGGATGTACTCAACCTGCTGACCATTACGGGATATTTGCCCGTGCGATCGGGGCGGCGGTTTCTCATCCCTAAGCCAATTCCTGGCATTTCTGCACTCTGCAATCGTTTTTTTGCCCATCTGCCTGGCATCAATCATTTAGGATTGACCCACTACATCATCGCCCGCCCGCACGTATTTGCTGACGCAAACGAATGCACCTGTTCGGTGATTATTCCGGCGAGAAATGAGGCGGGCAATATCCGAGGAGCGATCGCGCGTCTTCCACAATTGGGCAAACAGACCGAAGTGATTTTTGTGGAAGGCCATTCTCAAGACGACACATGGAATGAGATTCAGCAGGTGGTGAGTGAGGGGCACGATCGCTTGACGCTCAGAGCCTTTCAGCAAACAGGAACCGGCAAAGCTGATGCGGTTCGCTTGGGGTTTGGCCAGGCAGAAGGCGATATTTTGATGATTCTAGATGCTGATTTGACCGTCCAGCCCGAAGATTTACCGCACTTTTTTGAGGTCATTGCTTCTCGGCGAGGCGAGTTTGCCAACGGTTCGCGATTGGTGTATCCACGATCGGGAAAAGCCATGCCCTGGCTGAATAATTGGGCGAATAAGTTCTTTAGTTTGGCGTTTTCGTTTCTGTTAGATCAACCGTTAAAAGACACACTTTGCGGCACAAAAGTCTTACGACGAGAAGATTATGAGCACATTGCGGCTGGGCGCAGCTATTTCGGTGATTTCGATCCGTTTGGTGATTTTGATCTGTTGTTTGGTGCAACAAAACTGAGTTTGCATTTGGTCGATGTGCCAGTGCGCTATCAGCCTCGAACCTATGGCCAGTCAAATATTGCCCATGTACGTGAGGGTTTAATTTTGCTGCGGATGTGTCTCTATGCGTCTCGCAAAATCAAGTTCTTTTAATAAAAATCTTGCCCCTGCAATGCCTCAGATCTTGCACCCTGCTCAACGATGCCCCAAGCTCCCGCCCGAAATAAAGTTCTGGGCTAACAGCAAAAGTCCCCTTCAGAGGACTGAGCCAGGGTTGCAACCTATTGAAATGGGTTTCGCTATTAGCCCCAAATTGATTCGAGGGCGGGTGATTGCGAGAGGTGCAAGATCTCAGATACGCTACTTCAGAGATTTTGGGATCACTGAGTTTCAGCAACTTCTTTGAGGGAATTACGATCGCTCGGTTTGCCTGATTTTTCTAAAAGCTCCTGTGCGATCGCGTACCATTCTTCTCGCAGAGCTTTGTCTTGTTGATTGTCGCTCAATAGTTTGCCACGACGATCGGGGTATCTGGTGTAAAACTTCTCGTTGACCGATCGCACAAATTCGCGGTAGTCGAGTCCCAATTCTTGACAGCGCTGTTCTAGATAGTCGCCGTGGCGCAGTTCTGGTGGAATTTTGGTCTTTGGGTTAGAACTGTCAAGCGAATCTGCTAGCTGGGGCACAAGATCTAATAGTCGCGGCACGGCCCACACTAAGATTGTCAAAACAATCGCTAAAATAGCACCACGATAGATAAGTTTAAATACACCAGACAGCGTGAATTTGATCGCGCCAAATACCCCTTTCAAGATTGCCCCTGTCACATAGGTAGTGCTGCTCAGTATCCACAACGGAAACCGCAAAATATTCACGATTCCAAAACTATTGAAATCACCTTTGGAATGGTTAGTGTGAACGATCGTACTCTGTCTTCTGCGTCCCACTAGGGCGATCGTGTTCTGCTGAGTCACAGAGGGCGGAGGGGGTTGCACGATCGATGGCTGAGACAGGTTGATCGGCTCAAGCATTTGTAAGACATCGCTAGCAGATTGATAACGATCGCTCGGCTTGTAGCTCAACAAATTATTGATCACCGCCGCAAATCGAGGCGAAACGCTGACATAATGCTGCCACGTCCAGGTCAGCGCCACGGGGTCAAACAAATCTTTGGGTTCTCGCCCGGTCAGCAAGACAATGCACGTCACCGCTAGAGAAAATAAGTCGCTGCTGGGGTTGGCTTTGCCTGAGTGGAGTTGTTCGGGAGAGGCATAGCCGGGCTTGCCCACAAGGGTTTGCGAGGCTACGGGTTGAGATAATCGGTTGGCGATCGCCTTCACGACTCCAAAATCGATCAGCACGGGTTGCTGATCCTGCGATCGAAAAATAATATTGTCGGGCGCAATATCACGATGAACGATCCCCGCACTGTGAATATAAGTCAGCACAGGCAAAATCTGATGCAAGAGCTTGAGAATCTCCGCCTCGCTGAAGCTGAAGCCGCCTCGCTTGCGATCGTCGAGCAGCGTCTCGTAGGTTTCGCCTTCAATATAGTCTTGCGCTAAAAAAATCAGATCTTCGCCCGCCCGATGCACCTGAAACAATTCTCGAAAGCGCGGAATCTGAGGATGACGAAGCTGATACAACACTCCGGCTTCGCGCGTAAACAAATCCTTAGCTTTCTGCAAGCTGGCCGCCCCCTGATCTTGGGGCGCAAACTCCTTGAGCACACAGCATTCATCAAACCGATTGGTATCTTGTACCAGATATGTTCTGCCAAATCCACCCTGTCCGAGCACTCGATCGATACGATATCGATTTTGAATCAGCGTACCTGTAGGAAGCGGTGACTGCATAGCATTGACAGACTACTAAATGGTGAGAGAAGACTGAACGGATATTCTAGCCCTAACCGAGCGCCTCTCAAATTTATCATTGCTTTTTGGTAAGTAGTGGGGTGAAATTAAAGCCAACCAGAGGCCGGGTTTCAACTCCGCTCAATCCAATTGGCATCCGCGATCGGCTGATGGCGAGACTTGACCCTCAAGCACAGGGTTGATCACGGATGGAAGTTTGGAGGGCGAATGGGAAGGACAAGTGCAATATCACCTCTCCGTTAAAGCTCTAGCCCTGTCTCCCCATAAATTGAAGGCTGAAGGTGTTGTAAAGCATGACCTGGCGACAAATCTGGTATATGCTTCGTCAATCTTGGCGGCCAGATGAGAGATCTTGGTAGTGATACCGAGGTTGCCTGCCGCCGCTGGCCCAAACCGTTAGGCAGACAGTGCAGTTCTAATGGGAGTAATTTCACTGAATAGTCCACAATGGGCGAAGACAGCTTACAAAAGTGCATAACCGTGAACCGTCGCCAACTTCTTAAACAGCTTCTAGGCACTTCTGGAGGGCTGATTGCAGCCAGCTTCTTGAGTGGTTGCCAATCGAAAGCGATCGATCCGCTCTTTCTGTTAAATCTACTGAACCCGGACGATCGGCTCCCCGATCACATCCTCACGCCTCTCAGTGAGTTCTATGTACAATCCTATGCGCTGCCTTCGAGAGTCAATGCTGAAACCTGGCAACTCAAGTTTACGGGAGCCGTCAAACAGCCCTTGGTTTTGAGCTTTCAAGACATTCTGCAAGCGCCGCAGGAAGAGTTTTATCTGACAATGGAGTGTATTGGCAATCCTACGGGCGGCAATTTGATCGGCAACGCCCAATGGATGGGCACGCCGCTTTTACCGTTCTTGCAGAAAGCGGGAATTACAGAGGGGACGATCGAGTTTGCCCTCAAGGGAGCCGACTACTATGAAACGACGTTGCCCGTCGCTGAGGTGATGCGCCCCGATGTGCGACTCGTCCACAAAATGAATCAAGAACCTCTGACGGCGGCGCACGGTTTTCCGGTGCGAATTTTGGTTCCTGGGCATTTTGGGCAAAAACAACCCAAATGGCTGATTGAAATTGAGGCATTAACCAAAACAAAGCGGGGATTTTGGGAACATCAGGGTTGGTCAAACACGGCGGAAATCCCTACTCATTCGTTGATTCGGCAGGTGCAAGAAACACGAGTGTGGAATCGTCACCATCAAGTAAGCTTGAGTCGAGATGGAGAAACTGGCTGGCAGCAGGGAGTTTTGATTGCAGGAGTGGCGCTCGATCGCTCGG
This sequence comes from Leptolyngbyaceae cyanobacterium CSU_1_3, assembly GCA_012034655.1. Taxonomy (GTDB): domain Bacteria; phylum Cyanobacteriota; class Cyanobacteriia; order Leptolyngbyales; family Leptolyngbyaceae; genus JAAUOZ01. The sequence goes on from JAAUOZ010000011.1 coordinate 15,767, forward strand.
CTCCAATGCGATCGATTCAGGTCAGCACGGATGATGGCAAAACCTGGGAAACTGCCGACCAAAACCACCCCCCATCGCCCCACGAATGGACGCTATGGCGCTATCGCTGGCAGCCCAAACAACCTGGAAAATATACGTTGCTGGCTCGTGCCCAATCAGAGCGAAGCCAACAACCTTTAGACGATCGAGATGGGAAAGATGGCAGTTCGGGTATCTTGAAAATTCAAGTCACCTTACAAATATAGGAGTTCATAATGCACGCCATCGCTTTGGCATTCACTCTTGTTATTGCTCTCGTTCTACGGCTATTTAGACTTTCTGAAAACCCCGTAAGCTTAAATCAGGATGAGGCAGTTAATGGGTATGATGCCTACTCTTTGGGGTTGACAATGCGCGATCATCATGGAAACTTTTTGCCGCCCATGCTGGAATCTTTTGGTGATTGGGCATCGCCAACGATTACCTATTTAACTGTTCCATTTGTAAAGCTTTTTGGTTTATCAGAGTGGGCAATTCGATTGCCGATCGCGCTTTTGGGCATCGCCACGATCGTGCTGATTTATATTTTTACCGTTCAAATATTCAATCGTAAGAAACTAGGGCTATTAGCTGCTTTTTTATTAACGATTATGCCCTGGCACATTACACTTTCTAGATGGGCAATTCCTCCCTGCATTGTGCCTTTTTTTTTATTATTATTTGCCGTAGCTTTTTTGTGGGCTGTTGATAGAAAGGGTAGGGGACTTGAGTTTGCCATTGTTGGTTTTTTGGGGGCGATTCTTACCTACGCTTACCCGACTCAAAAAATGTTTGTGCCGCTCTTCTTAGCTGCAATTAGTTGGGTTTATTTGAGAAAGCATCTAGTGAAGGGCGCGATCGTGTGGGTAACTTATCTGGCACTTGTGGCTCCTATGCACATTCTCAGCCTTTCCGATCCAGCTAGATATAATGCTAGATTTTCCCAGGTTTCAATTATTAGCCCAGAGTACAATGCACCGACGATCGTTGCAAAATTTGTGATTCGATATATTCGATATTTTTCACCTGATTTTAATTTCGGGGCAGTCAGTTACGATTTCATGCATCAGGTTCCCAGTTTTGGTTCTACTTATGAGTTCCTTTCTATCTTCTTTTATCTAGGAATTTTGAATTGTATTTACATAGTTCTAGGCAAAGAGAAACTTGGCTTATTGACTCAAAAAAAAGGTTTATTTCTGTTAGCGTGGCTATTGATTGCACCTATTCCTGCCAGCCTGACGAGAGAGTCTAATCATGTTTTGAGAATGATACATTTTCTGCCTTTGGTGATCGTGTTTGTGATTTTGGGTATGGTGACGATCGTCCAAGCAATTAATAACACTCAACTCAAGAAGGTCTTGGTTGCAGTCATTGTTATTTTAGGTTTATTCAACACTGCTAGTTTTGCAAATTTTTACTTTCGCAAGTATCCTGACCTCAGCAAAGAAGCCTTTCAATATGGCATCAAAGATTTTATGAGCTACGCGATCGAGCATCAAGATAAGTTTGAAAAAATAGTCGTTGATACTGAAATTAATCAACCCTATATCTATTATTTATTTCACTCAAAATACGATCCCAGGCTGATTAACCACGATCAGGTTGAGCAGAAGAATTCTATCAAAACGATCGGAAAGTATGAGTTTAGAAAAATAGTCGATCGCGATCTCGCTAACGCCCAAGAAATTTACAAAGTCGAAGACACCCGGCGAGTTTTATACAGAGCCTTTGAGCGCGATCGAATTTTGGTCATCAAAAAAGAGCCGAACGGCTTGGCCTCCAATCGAAGTTGAAACAAGTAGGCAAACAAAATTAAATACTAGCCGTGTGGGCATCTTGCTCAGGCAAAGTCTGAAAGGCTCAAGATCTTACAACGTATCCAAACAGCCCCCTGCGAGCTAAGCCGACGCAGTAACAGTGCCCAACCCTTCAGGAGCAAGATAAGGCTGCATCACCCGACCGTCTTTAAACCAGATCACACGGCGTGTGCAGCGGGCCACATCCGGCTCATGCGTCACCATCACAACCGTCATGCCCCCTGCGTTTAGCTCCGTGAAAATACTGAGAATTTCTTTAGTTGTCTCAGAATCCAACGCACCAGTCGGCTCATCCGCTAGCAAAAGAACCGGACGATTGACGATCGCCCGCGCGATCGCCACCCGTTGCTGTTGCCCGCCAGAAAGCTGATTCGGTCGATTATTCAACCGTTTCTCTAGCCCCACGCGAACCAACGCCTCCGTCGCTCGTTGTCGCCGTTCCTCGCTTGGCACACCAGCATAAACCATCGGCAGGATGACATTTTCCAACGCGCTCAACTGCGGCAACAGATGAAACTGCTGAAACACAAACCCCAACTTCCGATTGCGAACATGGGCCAGTTCCGTGTCTTCTACCTTGGAAACATCCACACCGTCTAGATAGTAACGTCCAGCAGTGGGTCGATCGAGGCAGCCAATGACATTCATCATCGTCGATTTGCCTGACCCAGACGCACCCATAATCGAGCAATATTCGCCCTGTTCGATCACCAGATCGACCCCTGCTAACGCATGAACTTCGGTCTCACCAGACCCGTAAACTTTGGTGACTTCTTCGAGGCGAACGATGACGGATTGGGGCATAGGGAAGAAGGGATGAGGGATGAAAGGAAGTAAAGTGCCCGCCAAAGATAGTTTCTGGTGGGGGCATGGCACTGCCGCCCTTGAGGTTGACGGTATTTATCTGCAAGTCGCTAAGCGCTTCTGAGGGCGACGATCGGGTCGAGCTTGGCCGCCTGCCTCGCTGGGATTACCCCAAAAATGAGTCCGATCGTCCCCGACACACTCACCGCCAGCACAATCGACAAAGGGGCAACGCTGGCTTGCAAAGGACTGAAAGCCGAAACGAGCAGAATCCCACTCACGCCTACCGCCGTACCGATCAGACCGCCCGCCGCAGAAAGCAAGACCGCTTCGATCATAAATTGCACCAAAATGTCTTGCTCTGCGGCTCCGATCGCCTTTCTTAAGCCGATTTCTTGGGTACGTTCTGTTACTGAGACGAGCATAATATTCATGATGCCGATGCCGCCGACTAAGAGCGAAATTCCGGCGATCGCTGCCAACATCGCCGTCAACCCACCCGTGATTGTGCCGACAATGCGGAGAATGTCTTTTTGGGTCTGGACTGTGAAATCGTCTTCGTTAATAATTTTGTGACGCAGACGTAGCAAATTGGTGATCTGAAATTCAGCGGCTGGCACACTGGCTTCATCTTTTGCCGACACAGAGATAAAAGTCAGATCCAAGCCATAGGGCGAGGTGCGCCCGGTCAGCAAATTGGCAGTAGTTGTGAGCGGAATATAAATTGCATCATCTTGGTTACTGCCTAGAAACGAACCCTTCGCCTGCATCACGCCAATCACTTCAAAGCTGATGTTGCGAATGCGAATACGCTGCCCGATCGGATCTTTACGCCCAAAAAAATCGGCGGCCAGTTCGGGCCCCAGCACTGCCACCTTTGTACTGCGCTCAAGGTCGCCGTTGGTGAGAAATCTGCCTCGCTCAATGTCAAAATCGCGCACCGAAAGAAATTCTGGTGTCGTGCCGACGACTAGAGAACTGCGGTTTCGTCCGCCGTAAACGATCGGTTGCTGAGATTGTCTTTGGGATGCAACTTCTCGCACCGAGGGAACTTGAGTTGCAATGGCGATCGCATCATCCCAGATCAATGTGTTCGGTAAATTGGTGGTTCGCTGCCTGGCTTGACCCGATCCAGGAGTGACAAATAGCACATTAGGCCCCAGAGATTCAAATTGCTCAGACGCTAAGCGCTGTGCCCCTTGCCCAATGCCGATCATCGCAATCACCGAAGCGTTGCCAATAATCATCCCCAGCATGGTTAAACTACTTCGCAGCTTGTTGGCAGTTAGCGTTTTTACTGCCATTTTGCCACTTTCCAGCCAGTCCATTGCCATATGTTCTCACCCCCTATTTTTTTGCTTGAATTTTCTATCTGCTGGTTTATTTTCCTTCAATGATTTCCTGTAGTTTTTGCCCCTCCGGAAGCTGGACAAAAACCTGTTCCCCCGTTTGCAATCCATCGATAATTTGGGTTTTCTCGCCCATACTCGTGCCGATCGTCACAGCTTTGAATTGCGGCTGATTTTTTTCTCCCAGCACCAACACGCCCGTTTCTCCTTTGCGAGTCACGATCGCCACCGTGGGCACAGTCAGCGCGTTGGTGATTTGGTTGCCCAAAAAGCTCAAATCCGCATTCATGCCCGATCGCAGCCTATTTTGACCAGAGATTAACTGAATTCGCACTTGAAACGAAGTGACATCACGCTCGACTACGGCCTCCGGAGCAATCAACCGCACCCGTCCCTTAAACACATCCTGGGGAAAGGCATCCACTTTGACTTCAACACTCTGCCCCTGCTTGATTTGCCCAATATCAACTTCTGGCACTTTCGCCAACACCTCTAAACTGCTGGCCAGCGCAACAATTGAGGTCGAAGTTGCCGAAGACGTAGCAGAAGCAGAGGTCGTCGGAGTCACAAACGCCCCAACACTCGCATAGCGCTGTGTCACCTGCCCCGCAAAAGGAGCACGAATCGTCGTATCTTGAATATTAGAATCGATTTGCCGCACCTGAGCCGCCGCCGAAGCGACCCGCGCCTCCGCCTGACCAATTTCTTCACGAGTTGGCCCGTTCCGTCTCTGAGCAAGCTGCTCAACCGCCTGATTGTATTGCGCCTGCGACTGACTCAGTTGTGCTCGCGCCTGGTTGAGCGTCTCCTGGGCACTGCGCTCTTGGCGGAGAAACTCGTCGAGAGAATTGGCAGCGATCGCGCCCTGGCTGGCCAGTTCTCGCTGCCGTCGAGTCTGAGTTCGGGCAAACTCTAGCTGAGACTGAGCATCTGCAATCTGCCCCTGAACCCGGTTGATCTCCCCTTGGGCACGAGCCACCTCCGACTCTGCCTGGCGAATTTCCTCAATGCGAGTGCCAACCTTGAGTTGGGCGAGTCGCTGCTGAGCTTCTGCCAGACTGGCGATCGCCTGGGCCCGTTGCGCTTGCAGTTCGTTGTTTTCCATGCGGGCGATCACTTGACCCGCCTGCACCCGATCGCCCTGTTCTACATACAGTTCGGCGATGCGGCTAGGAGTTTTGGGGCTGAGATTGACAGTCTGCACCGGGGCGATCGTGCCACTTGCCGTAATTCGCATCGTCAACGTTTCAGACTGAGCAGAGGTCGTCAGAGTGTCCAGATTTTGTTGAGGAGCCGCTCTGCGAGATCCAAAATAAGCGACCGCCGGAATCGCAATCACCCCGGCCGCCATCACGCCCAACAGCCAGCGCGGAGTATTTTTACCAACTTTGCCAAGAAGGGGAATTTGCATTGGTAGCATCCAGAAGCAGGGAAGAACTGAGAAAACTGAGAATCATCTTAAGAAATCTAGTCGGATTTTGAGTATCCTCGAAGTCTTCCCCTCTAGCCTGTCACAAAAACCTGAGTCTTGACATTGGAAGTGAGCCGATCGCACCATAGATTCTCAGGTGGGACTGTCCTCTTTATTTGGATAGATCTCGTGATAGGAATTGGCTAACTGTCAAATGCGGCACAAATTGACCCTGTTGATCGGCTAGGGAACTAGGGAAATCTTAAGATTGTCAGCCCAACAGAGAATTTGGTAGCTATCAGAAATCAGTATCATAGGCATAGCGTTGTTGATGCTGATTGACGTAGATGCTAAGAATGAGTTGGTGGATGAATCCGTTGGTCTAGTCGGAAACGGGTTCACAGTCGAAAGCTGAAAAGCAGACTCAATATTTTTTATATAAGGATATTTTTTATATAAAAATGCGAAAAGCTTTCGGATTTCTCCTTAGTCTGACTGCATTCAGTACAATATGCTGACCGATGCAATCCTGCCCTCAGCCCGTGACGATGATAGCCTATGAGTCCCCTGCCCAACCGTCCCCTCCAACCTCCCAAGTCTCCTGCATCTCACCAGTCACCGCTCGACCAGCAAACCACTGTTGAGCAGACACCTCTGTCAGATGCAACCACCGAGACCCACGAAGCCGTTGATGAATCGCAGAGATCGAGCCTCTCAGAACCCGTTCCGCCAGTTCCGCAGCGACCCCTGATGCGCCCAGTCGCCAGACCCACTGCGCCGCCCAAGCCCGTTGAGCCAGAGCCAGTTGCGCCCCCGCCTGTGGCGATCGTGACTGAAACCCCAGAAGAGTTGCCCCCCGCGGATGGATCGCGCCACCAGCCAATTCCAGCACCCAGCGAACCCATGCAATACCGAGCGATCGGCTGCTTCGGGGTCGATATACCTCCTCCGAAGAGCAGTTTACCCGTGGAACACTGGTTACAACCAATGGGACGGAGATTCAAGCTGTGTTGCTGGGTCGAGTTATGAGTCTTGTGAGAAATCACCTCGACTTAGAACAAGATCACCTTTGGGTAGTCTATCCGCGCACCCGCGAGAAAGAAGAAGATCTTCATGCCCAGATCGTGGGCGTGTGGGAACCAGAGAAGCTAAACAAGATTGATGAAGACTCTGAGGGGTCGGCGGCGGACGAAGAACCCGCTATCTCGTATCAACCCTCGTCTGAGGTGGATGACGACTATTTCTCAATTCGAGGCGAAGTAATTTTCCATACGCCCGAAGAGAATTCGATCGTGGTGAAGATTCAGCAAGCTCCCCGTAAAAAGGATGGCAACCGCAGTAAGTGTTTTAAGCTCAAGCTTGAAGGCACACTCACCGGAAAAGTGGTTGGCTACTTTTGGGATCTGCAAGTTCGCAGGCAAGGGGATAAGCTGGTGATTCAGAAAGGAACGTCGATCGGGATGATTCCACCCAAGAAGAAGCCTAAATCTTCGTTGAGTCGGGGTGGCGATCGTCCGCCCAGGCGAGATTTCTCGTCGCCGCGTCCCTTCAATCGAGCCGGGGGTTCGTCGTCAAGACCGTCGAGCGGTGCGCCGTCTGCACCTGCGCCGGCCGCCCGCAAGGAGCCGTTGCCCAAGCCCGTGAAAAAACGCGACGCGACCCCTGAGATCTAGAAGTAGCTTAGAATTCTATAAACTGGCTGAGTGATGGGGGGTGGATCGAAATCCACCCCCCATTCATTTTGGGGCGTTTTCTGGGCTATTTTTTGTAAGCGATAAAGCCTGCGATCGCATCCAATCAGGCTTCGGGTTCGTCCATATTTTCAGCGTTGTGGTCGATCGTATAGGTAGACTTATCTCCCCGTGCCGATCGTCCCCATCCACGGTATCGCGAATGTTGGCAAACATAAAACTTAAAGACTTGCAAACAAATAATGTAACCCTCATTCAGCGCACGGCAGCGCCCTGCTCCTACCAAATCTGACCGAGACCTATTAAGAACCCCGGAGGTCTTGAGGAATAAACGCTCGATCGTGGGGTATCGGTGCAACAGCTTCACTCAGGGTAAAGGTTCCTGCCTCGATCCAGTGTTTTAACTCGATCGCCACCTGTCTCGACAAATATAGACTAGCAAGCGGCGCAACTCGCACAGATTTGCCATCGATCGCAACTCTGCCTGATTTCAATTGCGCGTAGCTGACCAGCCCAAACGTAGGACGCACTCGCCGCGGAATCGAGAAATCCACGATCGGAGCCACCAGGTCTTTATCCTGCACTGCACAGTGCACCACAACTTCTTCTGACAACACAGGCAGCGGAACGCCCACCCCCAGCATCAGCGAAGAACCGTATCCCTTCAGGTAGCAACCCCTGACCCAGCGAGCATCCATCTGCTTTGCGTCGCCAATCAGCGCCAGAGTTGCGGCTGGGCCGATCGGCGTGCGGTTGGGCAATCGTTTTTGAAGCGGAAAATGCTGCGTTCCTTCCCAGGTGACATAGCCGATCGCACCCCCTAAAAAGATCCGCGTCCCAATGCCGACTAGCTGCAAATCTGGATCATTCAACAATGGCGACAGCGCCCCCGGATTGGAGTAAACCGCATTCGCTAATCGGGGCTGAAGCGAACCCAAGTAGGTAAAAAGCGGGCGATCGCCCCCATTTACCCCGACGATAAAATTTTGATAGAGATTGCGCGGATTGAACAAATAAAACTGATTGATCGTGTCGCGAGTAATCGTCGCCTCAAACGAAGCACGCGGGTAGCAGTCTGTCACCTGTCCGATCGCTCGCAAATGCACAGACTTTCCAGCGATCAAATCTTCGATCACATGGCCGCCACCGCGATCGCGAGACTCTTCCCCATCTGAGCCATCCCCCATCCCAGAATATTCCACCATTTGGGACGCACCCACATACAGATCGACTGCCCCAAATCCCGCATAGGCCGCCACCCCATCCATCCAACACTGGCGAATTTTAATGGGTGGGTCGGTCTGTCCCAGGTTCAAAATCGCTCCAGAAGACTCCATCGGTTCAAAGGTTCCGGTCGTCACGACATCGACCTCCTGGGCGGTTTGGGCCACGCCTACCTCCGCAACCCGTGCCTTCAGTTCTTCAACCGTGAGCACCCTGACTTGGTGACGATCGATTTTGTCATTAATTTCTGCAATGGTTCGCATGAGGTTCTGGGGCGCTATTCCCCGTCATTATCCCTCAGTCTTTCTGCTAACTCGCCCTGAGATAGATGAGAAGCCGCCCCCAAACTCGCATTTTAGAAACGTACTCAAAAGTTTTCAGCAGCTTTTTTTATTGGAGAACCCCATGCTTTTACAAGAGAAACAGACGGGCAACCTGGTCGAGGTTTTAGATTTAGAGTCTTTATTTAATCCTGCTGAAGCCGAAATTCAGGGTCGCATTCAAGACGGGCAAGAAGAACAAGACCCAACTCCGTTTAGCAAGACGGTGCTGTTGTTTCCGTCGGGCGAAGATTTGCCCCTGTGCTGGCGAGATGCAGACTATCGCAAACTCTAAATTTTGGCGTAATGCAGAAAGTTTTCCGAAATGTTTGACAAAAGACAGGACGATCGGCACAATAGATATTGCACTGAAAGGTGCGACCTCGGAAACGAGGGACTGTAGTTCAATTGGTTAGAGCACCGCCCTGTCACGGCGGAAGTTGCGGGTTCGAGCCCCGTCAGTCCCGTTCAAAGCAAAAGCAAGCCTGTAAAAAGCTTTTCTCTATTTCTCCTCTAATCTCAAGGGTAGAAGTTTGAGGAAAGCAACCTACATTAGAATAGGGAATGCACCAAGCTCCTGGGTTTACCAGCTTTTCCTATGACAGTTCGCGTTCGCATTGCCCCCAGCCCCACCGGAAACCTGCACATCGGCACTGCCCGCACCGCAGTCTTTAACTGGCTCTTTGCGCGTCACCTGGGGGGGGCAGTTTATTCTGCGAATCGAAGACACCGATCTAGAGCGATCGCGCCCCGAATTTACCGAAAATATTCTCGAAGGGCTGACCTGGCTGGGGCTAACCTGGGACGAAGGGCCGTTCTACCAATCGCAGCGCCTAGCAATGTATCGAGAGGCCGTCAAAACCCTGTTAGACAAAGGCTTAGCCTATCGTAGCTACGAAACGCCCCAAGAATTGGAGGCAATGCGAGAATCCCAGAAAGCCAGAAATGAAGCTCCACGTTACGACAACCGCCATCGAAATTTGACCCCCGAACAGCAAGCCGCCTTCGAGGCAGAAGGGCGCAAGCCTGTGATTCGGTTCAAAATTGAGAACGATCGTGAAATCTCCTGGAATGACCTGGTACGCGGCAAAGTCACCTGGAAGGGGCGCGACCTCGGCGGAGACATGGTGATCGCTCGCGCCGCAGAAGGCAGCGACGTAGGGCAACCGCTCTATAACTTTGTCGTCGTTGTCGATGACATTGATATGAAAATCAGCCATGTGATTCGAGGCGAAGACCACATCGGCAACACGCCCAAACAAATTTTGCTCTACGAAGCTCTGGGGGCAACCGTTCCAGAATTTGGACACACCCCGCTGATTCTCAACTCCGCCGGGGCAAAACTCTCGAAGCGAGATGGAGTCACCTCCATTGAAGACTTCAAACACATGGGCTACACCGCCCAGGGTCTCGTCAACTACATGACGCTGCTGGGCTGGTCGCCGCCAGATTCTACTCAGGAGATTTTTAGCCTGGCGCAGGCGGCAGAGCAGTTTAGCTTCGATCGCGTCAACAAAGCAGGCGCAAAATTCGATTGGGACAAGCTCAACTGGTTAAATGGGCAATATCTACACACCATGCCAGCCGACCAACTGACCGATCTGCTGATTCCCTACTGGCAAGAGGCAGGGTTTGAGACGAGCGATCGCCCCTGGCTAGAGCAAATCACCCACCTCGTGGGGGCAAGCTTGTCGCGGTTGCAAGAAGCGGTAGACATGACTCGCTATTTGTTTGTCGCCGATGTTGGGTTTAGCGAAGAAGCCACCGCCCAGCTTCAGCAATCAGGCTCTGCCGCAGCCCTGCAAGCTATTCTCCAAACTGTTCTCAGTGCGATTTCTACCCCTCTGACGGAGGAAGCCATTCAAGACCTGATCAAGCAAGTCGTCAAAGAACAAAACGTCAAAAAAGGTTTGGTGATGCGATCGCTACGAGCCGCTCTCACGGGCGCAATGCACGGGCCAGATCTCGTTCAATCGTGGTTGATCTTGCATCAGAAAGGAATCGATCGAGCGCGGCTAGCGCAGGCCATTGCGATCGCTCAGTAAACTCAAAATTTTGCCCAAATTTCACTCTCAAAAAAATGGCGTTGCTGAATCTGATTTGCAGAATGGCAGATTCACATCCCTATTCAGCAACGCTAATCAAATTTCTCCTCTCCCGAAGAAACTCTCTTGCCCCAAAGACCGTCTTCAAGAACCAGAGAAGTTAAACGCGAGATTCCTCAATGCTTAAAGTTCAGTTCGATCGACAAAAACACCGATTTGCAGCCCTAATATTGGCAACTCTGATCTGGGAGACGATCGGTTCAGCGGTTCTAGCCCAAAACGCTAACCTGAGTCCCAAGTTTTCCCCAGACCCGACCGAGTTGAAGGGGGCAGGGGGCGGCTCTGTCGCTGCCAAAGAGATTGCAGGACGCGCAGAAACCCCAACGGGCGGATGTCTGGGCTTTATGAATGCTGAGCCTAACCACACGATCGAGCTAAAAGCCTTTTTCACCTACCTCAGCATTCAGGTTCAGAGTGCTCAAGACACGACGATCGTCGTCACCGGCCCCGGTGGAACCTGGTGCAACGACGACTTTCAAGACAAAAACGCCGGACTCGAAGGCCAATGGCTCCCAGGAGCCTATCAAGTTTGGGTGGGCACATACAATCGAGACAAATCAACGCCCTATACCCTGAGAATCTCAGAAACTCGCTAGTAGTCTGTCAAACTTTAAATGGATGAATTGAGGATGGGGAAGCGATTATTTTTGACAGAGCGGTTATTTTTGACAGATCACTAGTGGGCTTCAGCCGGAAAGGGAGGGGGAAAATTCCAGAGTTCATAAGCAAAAATGCTTACAGCCTGGAGCGTTGACTCTGTAAAGATCAAAAAATTTGTGGGTTTGCCCTAGTGGTCTTGACAGACTACTAGAAATCTTCTTTAGCCCGCAGGCTATAAATTGTTGCACAGCACTCTGGCCTTTTCTCTCCTCACAAAAGCCAGAGTGTTGAGGAACGATCGCGCCCTGGGTGATCAAAATCGAGTAGTTAAGACTGGGTTAATTGCCTGATGGGTCACAATTAAGTTAAATTTAATTAAGATATTTCTCATTAAAAGTCTGGAAATTAAATCAAAATTCTCAGAAGCGCTTCCATGCCATAGAATCTTCTTCCTGAAATGTTCTTTCAGCTAGCATGAATGAGAGCTTCCCACTTGAGAAAATTCTTGAGGAAATTCCACTTTTATTTACGATCGAGATATAACCGTTGTTGCCACATTTAGAGGTTGCCAGTTTATGAAAGCTTCCTGGAGAACCATCCTGCTGTGGGCATTGCCTGCCCTGGTAATTGGATTTTTCCTATGGCAAGGGTCGTTTGCCCCCAATCCCGCGACGATGGGCAAAAACACCGCCAGTACCCGCATGACCTACGGACGATTTTTGGAATATTTGGATGCCAATCGGGTCAAGAGCGTTGACTTGTACGATGGTGGACGCACTGCCATTGTGGAAGCGGTCGATCCTGAACTGGACAATCGGCTCCAGCGGCTCCGCGTTGACCTGCCCAGCAGCGCCCCCGAACTCATCACTCGCATGAGAGACGATGGCATCAATCTCGACTCTCACCCCACTCGCAACGATGGCGCAGTCTGGGGTTTGCTGGGTAACTTAGTGTTTCCAGTGCTTTTGCTGGGGGGTCTGTTCTTTCTGTTTCGTCGCTCTGGAAACGTCCCCGGCGGGCCTGGGCAAGCGATGAGCTTTGGCAAATCTCGCGCTCGGTTTCAGATGGAAGCCAAGACAGGCGTGATGTTTGACGATGTAGCAGGCATCGAAGAAGCCAAAGAAGAACTGCAAGAAGTAGTCACCTTTTTGAAGAAGCCGGAGCGCTTTACCGCAGTCGGAGCGCGGATTCCTAAGGGTGTTTTGCTGGTGGGCCCACCCGGCACAGGTAAGACCTTGTTGGCGAAAGCGATCGCAGGCGAAGCGGGTGTTCCTTTCTTCTCGATCTCTGGATCTGAGTTTGTCGAAATGTTTGTCGGGGTGGGTGCTTCCCGCGTTCGCGACTTGTTCAAAAAAGCCAAAGAAAACGCACCTTGCATCATCTTTATTGATGAAATTGACGCGGTGGGTCGTCAACGGGGTGCAGGCATCGGCGGCGGCAATGACGAGCGCGAGCAAACCCTGAACCAGTTGCTCACGGAGATGGACGGCTTTGAGGGTAACACTGGGATCATTATTATTGCTGCAACTAACCGCGCTGACGTGTTAGATTCGGCTCTTTTGCGTCCGGGTCGGTTCGATCGCCAAGTCACCGTCGATGTCCCTGATATCAAAGGTCGCCTGGAGATTCTCAACGTCCACGCCCGCAACAAGAAGATTGCACCCGAAGTTTCATTAGATGCGATCGCCCGTCGCACGCCCGGTTTCTCTGGGGCTGACCTGGCCAACCTGCTCAACGAAGCAGCAATTCTCACGGCTCGGCGGCGCAAAGAAGCCATCACCATTCTAGAAATTGACGATGCCGTCGATCGGGTCGTCGCTGGCATGGAAGGTACTCCCCTAGTAGACAGCAAGAACAAGCGACTGATTGCCTACCACGAGATTGGCCACGCCATCATTGGCACGTTGGTCAAGGCTCACGACCCAGTGCAGAAGGTGACATTGGTTCCCCGTGGGCAAGCACAAGGTCTGACTTGGTTTACGCCTTCTGAAGATCAAGGTTTGATTTCGAGGGCGCAAATTCTAGCCAGAATTACAGCGCTTTGGGCGGTCGAGCCGCCGAAGAAGTGATTTTTGGAGATGCAGAAATCACAACTGGCGCATCGAACGATCTGATGCAACTGACGGGAATGGCTCGGCAGATGGTGACTCGGTTTGGGATGTCTGATTTGGGGCCGTTGTCGCTCGAAAGCCAGCAGGGCGAGGTGTTTTTGGGTCGTGATTGGACGACGCGATCGGAATATTCTGAAGACATCGCCGTTCGCATTGATGCTCAAGTTCGTTCGATCGTCCAGCACTGCTACGACGATGCTTGCCGAATCATGAGAGAAAACCGCGAAGTCATCGATCGCTTAGTCGATTTGCTGATTGAAAAAGAAACGATCGACGGTGATGAGTTCCGTCAGATTGTTTCTGAGTATGCCAACGTCCCTGAGAAAGAGCGTTACGTGCCTCAACTGTAGATCTGACTGCAAGCTTAATTGGTTCAAAAGGGATGGCAAAAGCTCATCCCTTTTTTTGTGCTTTTGGTGCACCCAGATGGAGCCACAACTCCCCTATTGCGATCGCAATTGTGCATCTAATGTTTGACCGATGCGATCGCGAGACTCCTCCAAATGGGCCTTCGTGTAAATGTCCTTGTCGTCTACTTTTCGCAGGGCAGCCCCAATCTCTTTCTGAAGTTGTTTCAGTTTATAGCGGGCCACTGTGCGGGCATCTTCAGGGGCAGCAGAATTTCGCAACACCAGAGCAATCAGCGTGTTCATGTATTCTCGCTGGAGGGCACGCCGCACCCCCGAAAGTTTCACCGTCCCTTCTGGCTTAACAACCTCACCCCAAATACTGGTTTGCAAAAAGTCAAACAGTTCGGGAATGGTCAACGCCTGACCGGGAGCAGTCTTCAGTTCGGCATCCCGCAGACGAGCGAGACGCTGGTATCCTAGCAGGTCATGCAGAACGATCGTCTGCAAAACAGAATATTGTCGTGAATCGGGTAATCCAGATTGGCAGACGGTTCGGTTCCCCAGTGACTCCAGCGAGAAGGAGCCAACTTATTCAGAAATTCGGGCGAGAATCGAAAATTCTCTTCAACTAAACGTTTCTGCAAGCTGGCTAAGGCCTGCCGCTGCTGCTCGATCGACACAGGTTCAAGGGGCAGTCTGCCCTTCGCATCGCCTGCCCGATAGCGGTTAAAGAACTGACCCCCCACATAGTCGGTGAGAAACTGCGCGTACTGGAAGTAGTAGTCATAAACAGCATTGAAGGCAACCCGCACCTCGTTGAAGCTCTCGCCTGCGCCAGGGTAGCGACGATCGACCTTTTTCCACATCTCGCGGGCGTTGTCGAGTTGCCACTGCCCGTAGGTGAGCAGATCGCCACTCATATCAAACAGGTTGACCTTGGGATCAAGGAACGTATAGGCATCCTCATCGGTGGCATAGGATAGGTCGGGTTCTGGAGCACGTTGAGCAATTTTTTGCAGACTGCGCGTTTCTGCTTGAGGAATTTTGGCATCCAGCTCGCTGTAGCCGTAGGCGATCGCCCATTCGTCGTAGGGGCCAATCACAGCCGTGAAATAGTCGCCCTGTTTTGTGCCCTGGGGAGCAAGGTTGACGGCGTTGTAGTCCATCACCGAAGCGACGAGTCCTTTTTCTTGGGTGATGGCGGTGTTGTTCAATTCTTCTGGCTTGAGCATAGCGCTGCCCTGGAAGTTGTGCCGCAGTCCCAGGGTGTGGCCGACTTCATGGGCAATGAGTTCTCGGACAAACTGCCGCACATAGTCCTTCATTTCAGGGCTGCTAGGCAGAACGTTTTGAAACATTGACAGCGCCATATTCCCGACTGCAAACTGCTTGGCGGTGTCTGCGCCGTAGCAAAGATCCTGGTAGTTGGACAGGTGAGCGCCAAAGCGGAGTTTAGGCGCAGCTTTGGCAGAGGGCTGGCTGCGAGAATGGCGTTGCAGCGATCGTGCGGCCATGCCAAAGTTGCAGAGATTTGGGTTCCCGGTGAGTTGGGCGGCAAAGGAAGCCGACTTCATCTGATTTTGCTCGACGATCGAGCGGTAGTCTTGTTTGAGCGATCGTACAAAATCGGCGGAGACGATGATGTCTGCGTCGAGAATTTCGCCCGTCAACGGATTCACCCGTGACGGCCCCATCGCAAAGATCGCATCCGCCGCACTGAACCAGCGAATCGTGTTGTAGCGGACATCTGCTGGGTCCCAGTCGGCTTTGTCGGGCATTTGCTTGACGACGATCGCGTCTTTGAAGCCAATTTTCTCGAAGGCCCGGTTCCACATCAAAGCGCCCTCTCGCACTGCATCGCGGTGCTCAACGGGGACGGTGTTTTCGATCCAAAAGACGATCGGTTTTTGGGCAGCGATCGGCTGGCCCTGGGATCTTTCTTCTCTAGCTGCCAACGGTTGATGTAGCGCACAAAAGACTGGCGCGGTGTGTCATCGGTCAGATCTTTGAAGGCAGTGATAAAGTAACCCACGCGATCGTCGGCCAGCCGGGGTCGGTAGTCATCTTTATCGGGCAGGCTTGAGAGGCTGTAGCGCACTCTTAGACTAAATTCTTGACTGTCTGGCAAAGACTGAATGTAGGTCGGCAACTGTGCCCCATCTCCGCTGCCCGAAAAGCCGTAAAACGACTCAATTTCAACATTCTGCGGAAAGCCTTTGACCTGGCCAAAATAAGACTTAGTGGCATCGATCGTGTAAGTACCTCCCAGAGAGTAAGACAAGACGGGCATCAAGCCGGGTAGGTCGCCTAGAAGAATAGAATTGAGTTCGACGAGCAGCGTTTTGCGCTGGGGGTGAATGCTGCGAATAGGCAATGCTTCGAGAATAGAATCGCTAAAGGAGCGATCGACCACTCGCCGAATTGGGCTGCCTGCCTGGGCGCGAAAATAAATATTGGGAACGACAAACTGCACCGAGTTGTTGACCCGTCGCAGGGTAAACAAAAAGTCACCCAGAGGCAAGCCGCTATAGAGTCCGCGTTCGCCAATGCCCGACTCTAGGGTCATGGCGGTTAGGTAGTTGCGGTTTAGCTGATTGGGCGCAATTTCAGCGAAGAGCTTTCCGGTTTTTTTGTTGTGATAGAGGGGAAAAAGCCCCGGAATCGAGGTGGCATCTTGCACGACCTCACTGAAGGGCTTAAAGGGGGCTTTGCTCGATTCATTTTCGTCGGGAGTGGGGGCTTTGGGGGGAGACTCAGCCGCGACCAGGGGCGACTGAGCCGTGGCGATCGACAGCAAAGAGCGATCGCCCTGCACGGGCAACATTACCAAACACAGCCCAAGCAAAAAAGCCAGAAAAATAGATGGTCGTTTCATTCTCGTCGCGTTGCACCAGATCAGGAATTGGCTTGCACCTCGTCTACCCTAGGCTACTCAACGCAAGGAGCAATCTACAGAAGTTTGGGTGGGAATTTAATGATTTTCAAGAATCTGATGCAAAATTGCCCAAATTGCCATCGCTCGCAGGTAGTGGCTAGCGCGAAACGTACCATTAGCGGTGATCGCTTCGGGAGTGCGAAACTGTAGCCCGTTGTCGTAGATTTGGCGCACCACCGATTCTGCTAGGGTCATCGCCTGGGGTTGCATCTCCATTTGCACCAAGAAGGCAGCGATGCCAAAGTTAATCCCTGTCCAGACTTCGAGGGGATGGGTCGCGTTGGGGTTTTCGGGGGAGCCGTCGGGGCGGACTCCATTTGCTGCGCCGATCGCCCAAGCATGAGAAGCAACAGAGCGCGACTGAACCCACTGATTAAATTTGAGAAAGCAGGCATCATAAACCGTTTGCAGAGCCGACGCTGCACAGATTTGAGGGACGACATCCGGCAAGCCCAGCAGCCGAGCATAAAACTGCCCACAAAGCTGATCGGCCATCACAATGTCGGAGCCGCTGTCGCTGTCGAGCCGATAAGATTGACCATTCCACAGTTTTTCCTGGTAGAGGGGACGCGATCGTCGCAGCCACTCCCTAAATGTTTCTACTGATTCAGCCGTTTCTCTGGTGGTTTGAAGGATAGTACCGATCGCGACGGCCGCTTCCAGTGCGGCAATCCATAACCCCCCACAGTAGGCGCTGATTCCCTGCAATCGCCAATCATCAAAGGTTTGGTCGGGCGCACCAGAGTTTTCGGGAATGCCGTCTCCATCTAAATCGAAGGCTTTGAGGTAATGGAGGGTTTGTACGATCGCGTCCCAACAGTCAGTGAGAAATTCAATATCCGTCTCGCCAGTGAGCCGATAATCTCGATAGACTTGCAAGACAAAATCAGCGCCCAGGTCTTTCCACAGGTTGCAGTCTTGATAGCTGGTGTAGTTGGTTTTTTCCCAGACGTGCTCGTTGGGTGCGCCCAGATCGTGGGGCGTGGCTCCGGCGGCTTTGCGAATGGCGATCGGGCTTTCTGCCTTGAGGGTGTAGTAGTAGCCAATCACGCGAGTTTTTTCATCCCTCGCGGGAATTGCCCTCGCAAAGGCCCGCATGACGGATTTCTCCAATTCTGGCCAGAGCATCAACAGCCCAAAAGAACCGTATAATCTGACATCCAGGCTTTCATACCAGCGATAGTCAACACACTCCAGCACCGCAAACTGACCGATCGGATCACGTTCGTCGGCTGCACTCCACAGCGTGCCGCCGTCTGTCAGATCATAAAGCTCATTAAACAGCGCCATTTTGAACCAGTCGGGCAGATCTGCGCGATCGAGAATCGGCTGCTGCCATGCTTGAATTTTCTCTCGCCAGGCAGCATGGTGTTTGAGTCCGGTGCGGGCGATCGTCCAGGCGTTGTGTCCGGTGCGTCCAAAAAAATCGGTGTAGCGGCGAAAATAATTTACCCCCTGGGCAAACTCCGTCACCGGAAAATCCCAACTCAGCACAAAAGGGATCTGGCGAGTTTGTCCGGGTTTGAGGGTAAACCGAACGGCGATCGCGGCTCCAATTCGCTCTCCTGCTTGGGCGGGGGTTTCGTCATCTCGATCACGCAACGACCCATCCCTTGAGAAACTGTCCCACAGGTCAGACCCATCGCCCACTGGGTTCCAGCGCGTGTCGTAGAAGACCTCTGAGAGATAGGGATTGAGGAGCGTCGCGATCGACCATTGCCCATCACCTTCAAGGGGCTGGGGGCAGTTTTCTCCGGCGTGGGTCATCACAATGCCGAGGCGCTGTTCGTCTCCCGTCAGGCGATTGAAGTTTCCGGCACTTTCACCAATGCGGGGCTGATATTCATACACAGGGCTGCCATCATCTCGCACCCTCACATGCGGCGATTTGAGTGTGTTAGTAAACCAGCCGACCATATTTTCCCACGTTAGTAGGATGCTCAGCGTGATCGGGCGATCGGTTGGGTTGTGTGCCGTCCATTCAAAATAGCGATCGGATAGCTCGTCTCTTGGTAGTTATCGGCGACGATCGGCGAAAACTGTTCACAGGTCAGTTGTGCCTGAAACAGGTTCTCATAAACAAACCAGCTACGCGGATAGAGGGCATGATAGCGTCCATGCCCCTCACTGGGATATGGCTGCCAGCGTTCTAGCACGCCACTTTCATCCGGCGAATCAGAACTCGACGCGAACACAGACGTACTTAACCCATAGGACTGGGACTGTTCGCCCGCCTGCTCAAACACGCTAAACTGACAGGCTGGCATCGTTTGAAACACATGCTCGCCACCATCAATGTGCCAGAGATTAAAGTCGCCCCGGTGCGATCGCCCAATACACCCCGCCCCAAAACCGCCCAGGGGCATCCCATGCCAGGGGCCATCATCTAAATTGCTGGCATAACGGACGGTGTAAGGTTGCTTCCAGCCCTGCCCGATCGGACGGCTCCAGGCGCAGGCAGGAATCACAGGCATATGAGTCATGACAATTCAGCAGCGATCGGCAATAGGACACTATACCGCCTATTGGTTGAGGCGCAAAACGGGATACGATCGAAACCCACCCCTTACGACTCAAATTTCCCAATGGGACTCAAAATTATCGAGAGTTTTGACAGCAGCTTTTCCCTCGATCCAGACATCAAGGCAAGCTTGTTTGAACTGTTAACTAGCCAAGCATTCATAGAGCAAATTGCACGAGAATTAGTCTGTCCCCAGGTTGAATTTACAGAGCTACTTTTTCAACCGATTCCCTACAGCACAACCACTCCTAAAGGAATGCCCGCCGAGTTTGAGCAATTCCACAATTCACCCGATTACGCAATCATCAACGTCCCACCAAATTTCATGTTCAAGGCCAAGGTTTTCAAGCCGAGTCGCCTTTGTGCAATTTATAGAAAGATCAGCCATTAATTCACTTTTTCTAATATTTTCTAGTAATTGATTCTCATGTCCGACCATCCTTCTCTCGCCAGTTTAGAGTTTATTTCTTACATCAATGATGCTGGGCAACTGCCCGAAGAATTGCAGGGGAAAGTAGGCGTATACGCCATTTTTGATGATCAGAAAATTCTGCACTTCATTGGCTTTTCTCGTGACGTTTTTTTGAGCTTGAGGCAGCATTTAGTCAGACAGCCCGATCGCTGCTATTGGCTCAAAGTGAGAACGGTCGATCGTCCCAGTCGCACGATTCTCCAAGAAACTCGTGATGCCTGGATCGCTGAAAATGGCTCGACCCCGACAGGCAACAGCACCGACGAAGCCAAGTGGAACCAGGCGATCAATGTTAAGGAATTGATGACCCCTGAAGAGCAGGCAAACTATGCCGATCCCTATCACGATGAAGTCGCTCAAACGAAGATTCTAAAAAACGTAGCGCGACGCATTGAGGCAGGCATTTTGGAGGGGTTACGATCGCGCGGTATAAAAGCCGATTTGCGCTTCAATCCCAAACTCAAAGAAGAAGGTTTATTAGATTTGAAATAATCGCAACAAACGATCGCAAAAAAAGGGAGCCTTTCACAAGACTCCCCCCTATCATCAGAAAAACTCTGGCATCAGAAAACATTCTGCTATCAGAAAAATTGATCAGACAGCAATTACTTGATCGAAACCTTGCCGCCCGCGTCTTCGAGTTGCTTCTTGATGTCTTCAGCATCTGCTTTCGCAGCAGCTTCTTTAACAGCTTTAGGAGCAGCTTCCACCAAGTCTTTTGCTTCCTTCAGACCCAGACCCGTGATTGTACGGACGACCTTCAAAATCGCGATCTTCTTATCTGCCGGAACTTCTTCCAACACCACATCAAACTCGGTCTTTTCTTCGACTTCTTCAGCCGGAGCCGCCGCCGCACCCGCAGCCATCATCATCATGCCGCCAGCCGGAGCCGCAGCACTCACACCAAACGCTTCCTCAATTTGCTTGACCAGTTCAGAGGCTTCGAGCAGGGTCAAACCCTTCAACTTTTCAACAATTTCGTCGGTAACAGCAGACATGGTTGATCTCCTAAATGAAAAAAGTTTTGAGTGTTGAGCTTTGAGGTGCGAGTTCAAAGTCGATCGAATCAACTTCTCCCTCATTCCTCAGCCTTTCTAAGCAGCTACGTCTTCTTTCGCTGCATCGTCTTTGTCTGCAATTTGTTGAATCGCACGAGCCAAACCAGAAGGCACTTCGTTGATGGCCACAGCCAACTGAGTCGCCACACCGTTGATTGCGCCTGCGATCTGGGCAATGAGCTGCTCCTTAGAGGGGAGGTCAGCGATCGCCTTCAGATCCGCTTCGCTCAACACGCGACCGTCCATCACGCCGCCGCGCATTTCGGTCTTCTTGCTGGCCTTTTGGAATTCCTGGTACGCCTTGATTGCGCCACCGAGATCATCCTTAACCATCACAAACGCAGAGTCGCCCTTGAGAATTTCGCTCACAGATGCCCAGCGTTGGTCATCCTGGGTGGCAATGCCCATAAAGGTGTTTTTCGTCACCCTACAGACCGCCCCTTTGGGACGCAGACGGCTCCGCAAATCGCCAATTTCAGCAACAGACAAACCACTGTAGTTGACGATAAACATCAACTGAGAGTCGTTCAGTGTTTCCTTGAGTTCGGCAACGATTTGCCGTTTACTTGCTGGCGTTCTACCCATTCGTAATCACCTCCTTAAACTGGGATTCCTATCGATCGTTGCTTCCCAAATACCAAGCCAAAAAGAAACCCCAGCGATGAAACCGGGGCGACATGAATTCCGATCGAGATGTCACAATCAACATCTTGATAATCAGAAATCAAACCTAGGCAGGACATTAAGCATTGCGCCCCTGCTGTCTCCGGCTTGGCTATTTAGTTCGAGCAAAGTTTTTCGATTCGCTTCTCCGAGGGGGAAAAAGGAAAATTATGCAACGTCTACCATCTTAAGATCACGCAGTGCGTTAATGTCAACCTCAATGGACGGCCCCATCGTGGAGGAAATATAAATACTGCGCCAGTAACGACCCTTCGCACCAGAGGGGCGGTTACGATCAATCGTTTCCTGAAGAGCTTTCAAATTTGCCAGCAGATCTTCGGTAGAGAAAGCAGCTTTACCAAACAAAACATGAACAATTCCTGTTTTGTCTGCCCGAAATTCTAACTTACCAGCCTTGAACTCGGCGATCGCCGATCCTAGGTCAAACGTCACCGTACCACCCTTGGGAGACGGCATTAAACCGCGCGGCCCCAGCAACCGCCCCAATTTGGCCACCTGCGGCATCATATCCGGCGTAGCAATCAGCAGGTCAAAATCGAGCATTCCCTTCTGAATATCTTCGATCAGTTCTTCCGAACCTGCCAAATCTGCGCCCGCAACGGTCGCCTCGTTCACTTTCTCGCCTCGTGCAATGACCGCCACCCGCACCGTCTGGCCTGTGCCCTTGGGCAGTGAAACGGTGGTTCTTAACTGCTGGTCGGTATATTTGGGGTCGATACCCAAGCGCATGTGGGCTTCCGCAGATTCAGGAAACTTAGCCGTAGCAGTTTCCTTGAGCAGGTTCAATGCTTCCATCGGCTCATAGGGCCGCTCTTCAACCTTCTTCTGCAATTCTGCAAGTCGTCGAGATACTTTTCTAGTCATGTCACTCTCCTGGGGTACTGGCGAGAAAATTCTCTTCCCCGTAATGTTTTCGGTTTACCTTATTCTTTGATTGTGATGCCCATATTCTTGGCTGTGCCTTCGATAATCTTCATCGCGGCTTCGATATCGTTGGCGTTGAGATCGGGCATTTTGGTTTTGGCGATGTCTTCTAGCTGGGCGCGAGAAATCGAGCCGACTTTCTTACGATTGGGCTCACCCGAACCTGTCTCAACTCCGGCAGCTTTAGCAATCAGCTTAGACGCGGGCGGCGTTTTGAGAATAAAGGTGAAACTACGATCTTCGTAAACTGAGATTTCTACCGGAACCACCATCCCTGCTTGGTCAGCAGTTCTGGCGTTATACTCCTTGCAGAACATCATGATATTGACCCCATGCTGACCTAATGCAGGCCGATCGGGGGGGCTGGGTTTGCTTTACCAGCGTTGATGGCCAATTTAATGACCGCCGTTATTTTTTTTGCCATCGATCGTTAGGTCTCTTCGTGACTCTGAATTAAACTTTTTGAACCTGGTTCACTTCCAATTCCACAGGGGTTTCCCGCCCGAAGATTGAAAGCAGAGCCTTGAGCTTGCTGCGTTCGGCACTGACTTCGATCACTTCACCTTCAAAGTCCTTAAAAGGCCCAGAAAGCACCACGATCTTATCGCCCGTAGCCATGTCAATTTTTCTGACTGGCTCCTGCTCTTGAGTCTGTTTGAAGATGCGTTCAACTTCTGACTGACCCAAGGGCATTGGTTTAACGTGACCGCGCCCTCGTCCATAACGACGCTTTTGCTCTGCTCCCACAAAGTTGATCACGTTTGGCGTATTTTTGATCACCTGCCAAACTTCATCATCCATCAGCATTCTGACCAAGACATACCCTGGAAAAACTTTCTCTGAGCCTTCTTTGGGCTTACCGTCTTTTTTGATGCTTGAGGATCGGAGTCTCAGGGATCTGAACGTCCAAAATTCGATTGGTTACATCCAGAGTTTGGATGCGCTGCTCTAGGTTGGCTTTGACGCGCTTTTCACATCCGGAAGCAACCTGTACGGCGTACCAACGGGCTTTCTCTAGCGCAACGGTTTCTTCAGAGTCGTCTGCTGAGTCAAGTCGCTGGGTCAATTCTTGCGATTCGTCTGAGGTAAAAGTCATCCGAACACCTTTATCTGCGCCCACTGAAAGAACTGATCTACAAGGTAGATGAGGGTTGCTGAGAGTGTCACCATCAGAATGACGGCGACGGATTCACTGATCAATTGCTGACGACTGGGCCAGACCACTTTGTCAAGTTCTTCTTTGGTCTCTTGAACAAAGGAATTTGGGTTGAATCCAGCCTTTTCTGGCAGGGTTGCCTCGTCTTTTTTGGCCACAGTTCCCAAGTGCTCCCGTCTCTTCAAAGTTGCGCGTATCTTTGAGCTTACAATCTGAGGACAAACTGGGGAGGTTTGCCTTTTAGATCGATCGCTCAATTCTCAATGTCGGCTGGCACAATCCTGTCCAGATTTAGCAGCATTCCATTTTTGTTCGACTGCTAAAGCTCGCTTAGCCGTTGAGCTTTTTGCTTGGCTTTTACCCAGCTTCAGCGTCTATATTCAGAGAAATTCAGCGCGCCCTGGAGGACTTGAACCCCCGACATCAGGTTTTGGAGACCTGCGTTCTACCAACTGAACTAAGAGCGCACGAGCCGAACAACTCTGATTAGTTGCCTTATCTAGTCTAGCAGCGAATGGACTGTTTTGCTTAAGCCATTCTTTAGAAGTGCTCCAGCGATTTGCGACGAGTGAGTTTTTGTGAAAGCTAACTGCAAATCGCTGATTTGAAATTCTAGTGTGGCGCTAGCTTCTGGCTTCGGGTTTTAGAGGGGGCGATCGAAGCGCTGCTTGAGGCGGGTTGCCTTACCAGTGCGCTCACGCAGGAAGTAGAGCTTGGCCCGGCGAACTTTGCCGCGTCGTAGCACTTTGATGCTCTCGATACGGGGAGAGTGGATCAAGAAAACTCGCTCGACTCCTACCCCTTGAAAGACGCGACGAACGGTAATATTTTGGGTGATGCCAGCGCTGCCTTTGGCAATCACAACGCCTTCGTAGGGTTGAGTACGCTCTTTGTCGCCCTCTTTGATTTTGACTCCAACTTTTACCGTGTCACCGATGTGGATGATGGGTAAATCAGATTTTAGTTGCTCTGCTTCGATCGAGCGAATCAGTTCCTGCGCTTTCATAGGACTTCAAAAAACTCACAATTGCTTACCTTAGCCCATTACCTGCCTAGATGTCTAGGGTTGGGTCAATAAATTCCTGGCTGGGGCAATGCTTATAGAAGGTTTTGCCCCCAGCGTTTTGTCACAATCTTCAACAGAGAGAATTGTAACAAAACTGAATTCCTGCTTAAGTTTACCTGGCAATGCCCCCAGAGAGGATTGAATTCTTTAGAGGACAGGAGTTTACTAGCTTCTAGAGTCAGGTTTTATTTCACCACAGAAAAGCTTTGATTATGGTTGATGTTTTTTCGCTCACATGCTCTCTCTATCCGCTTCAGTGGGTGGCTCCTCACCTGGCATTACATATCCCAGATGGGTTTTTGAGCCTGCCTGTGATGGGTGTGACCTGGGTAGCAGCGATCGCCCTGATTGCCATCTGCCTGAACAAAGCCCAAGCAGAATATCAAGACCGAACAGTGCCCCTGATGGGCGTGTGTGCGGCTTTTATTTTTGCAGCCCAGATGATCAATTTTCCGATTCCTGGTGGAACCTCTGGACACTTGCTAGGCGGCACTCTAGCGGGCATTTTGCTGGGGCCGTGGGCAGGGTCGCTCGTGATGTCTGTGGTCTTTATGGTGCAGAGTTTTCTGTTTCAAGATGGCGGCATCACCGTCATGGGAGCCAACATTTTTAACATGGGGCTGATTGGCACATTTTTGGGATATTACCTGTTTCGGGGAATTCGCCAGGCGATCGGGCGCAATAAGCTGGCTGGCATGGTGACGGGAGCCGCGATCGCGGCTTGGGTGAGTGTGATGGTGGCCGCGATCGCGACGGCGTTGCAACTGGCGATTTCTGGAACGGTTGCCCTTCAGGTGGCAATGGTGGGAATGGTAGGCTGGCACACGCTGATTGGTATTGGCGAAGCCCTGATTACGGTTGCAACGGTGAGCTTTATTTGGCGCACTCGACCCGATTTGTTTTACCGTCCGCCTCAGGCTGCAACGTCGTCGCTGCGTCGATCGCTCTCCACTCGATAAAGAGATTTCTAGCAAAGACGTGACCCGCTGTCTTCGACTTCGCTCAGCCAGCTTGCGCCCTGAGCGAAGTCGAAGGGCAAAAACCGGAAGGTCATCTCTTTTTGGAAATCGCCTAGGCTCTCCAACTCGACAAACTGACTCAAATTCAACAAGATTTTCTATGAATAGCAATGCTACAAGGACGCGCAATCGAGCCGTGGTGCTCACAGGTTTAGGAATCGCCCTGCTGGTTGCTGTTTTTCTGTCTCCCTTTGCCAGCCAAAACCCAGACGGGCTAGACCGAGTTTCTGAAGATTTGAAGTTTAGCGACAAAGCAGCAGAGGAACCCCCGGCTCAGAAGTTACCCTTCTATCAAGTATTTGATGAATATGCGCTGCGAGGCGTACCCGAACAACTGGCCACTCCGATCGCAGGTCTCGTCGGCACTTTGGCTACCTTTGGCTTAGCCTGGGGGCTGGGCAAACTGGCAGTGCGCGGATCTGATGAGCGACAGAACCATGAATCGGAATGAATTGAATGCTGCTATTGCACCTGGGAGTATTTCAGTTAGATGTAGACGGTGAGCGCCAAACACCCTGGCATTTGCTCATCCCCAAAACTCGACTGCTGTGTGTGTTGATGTTGGTGTTGGCGATCGTCCTTACGCCTCACGCTCACTGGTGGACTTGGGCCTGGTATGGCGGAGTCATCGCGATCGGGCTGCTAGTGAGTCAGATTACAATCTCGGTGTTGCTCAAGCGAGTAGCAGTGGAATTGTCTTTTGTAGCTGTAATTTTGATTGGGACGCTCTTTCGCGAGGGGGGAACCATCCTCTGGCAATGGGGATTTCTGAAGATCACTACCACTGGGCTAACGATCTTGGGCAGCGTGACGACGAAGGCGTTTTTTGTCTTTGCTGTTGCTCAATATGCTGACGCTGACGACTTCTGTTCCTGGGTTGATGCGTGCCCTGGCAGACCTGAAAACACCGCCTCTGCTCGTGGCCATTTTGGAATCGATGTACCGCTATATGGGGGTGCTGATTGACGAGTTCAATGCGATGCGGCGGGCGGCTCTGTCTCGCAATTTGATGAGCAGTCGGCGCTGGCAGCGATTGGTCGTCGGCAACATGATCGGCTCTTTGTTTATCCGCACTTACGATCGCGGGGAGCGAGTACACCGGGCAATGTTGTCTCGTGGGTATGCAGGTCTACCTTCCGTCAGAAAGATGCCCAAAGGGGGCAAGCGAGATATTCTGGCTCTGATCTTGACGACGATCGTGGCGCTGGCAGGTCAGGCAATCTATCTCATTCAATAATCGTTGCCGTTGCGACTCGACAGATCCCCAATTTCTCAATGCAATTTCTCAATGCAACTTCTCAATGCAACTTCTCAATGCAACTTCTCAATGCAACGTCGCCAGAATTTGGACTGAGCCAAAAAGTTGGAGATCTTGATTTTTTTATAGCCGTAGCCGCATCTATACTTTGTCAGGGCATAAAATTAAAGATTTTGGACGGGGTGCAGGGGTAGAACCCTGGCTGGGGGCGCAGCCCCCACACCCCTTCTAAACCAAATCTATAGGCTGACGCAGTATAGTTCCATGCTGAAATGTCTAAGGGCACTGCTTTGCTCAGCAGAAACGGTTGTGGCAGTAGGCAAGTGTTGACGCGAAACACGCAAACTAGAGCAATGAGGCTGGCAGGGAGTATAAACTCTGTTTGGTTGTAACCCAGCCTGGAGGTTCGGGATTGGTGGAAGTCCCACGTTGGGTGAAGAAGGTCTGCCAGTTTCAGGGCTACCTGCTCAGCGCAAGCGGCAGGGAGTTGGTTACGCTGACTCCTCAACATCAGAACGAAATCCCAGTTCTAGGAGAGCTTTGCGGATTTTGGCCTTAGAAGGGCGAACTTTTGGAGCCGTTAATCCCATTTCTCTGGCAGTCTCAAACAGTTCTCGCATCAGCCGATTGAGTGAGCTATCGTCCGCATCCTCCGGTAGGGCATCAATTCTGCCCTCGTAGGCTAACGTGTAAAGCTCCAGGTGGTGCTTTCCCATCACTTTAGCCAACTTTCTTAAGGTCTCAGGCGTAGGACAGGTTCCCTTAAAGCAAGCCCCTCTGAGTCGGGGTTGGGGAACTCCAGACAAATCGGCCAGACGATTCATGCTGATACCTTGCTCTTCGAGGTATTGGAGGATAAATCGTCCCAAAGGGGAGCAATCTTCAGCCTTGATTTGCAACCGTGCTGGCATGGGTTTAGGAGCGGGAAAAGCTGGCGAAGCCCTGTGCAGAGATAAGCTTTTTCTCAAGCATTAATTAGGTCTCAGGCAGGGTACTCGCATTTTACCAGGTGAATGCTTGACATCCTCCCCCCGCTATATCGGTACTCCGATTAGCGGGGGATTCCAAAGATTGCTCTGTTGAAATTCCTGCTTCAACGAGACAACTTATGCCGAACTGTTGCCAATTCAACACAGCGATTACCCCTTCGGGGAAGAGCTACGCAATGGACTCTCCACAGGCGTTTTCTGCATCAGATGCAGCAGTTACGATGTGCCCCACCGTACTGATTGCCTTATTTTAGTTACGAAAGAATGAGGGTTGTAGGCGCTAAACTAGTCATAAAAGACCCTTTTTATGACTAGTTTAGTTTGAGGCATGGTGAAGCCAAAACGAGTGGTCGATGGCGGACGATCGCGCCGACTGCCCAACCAAAAACTCCGAAGCCGTGAGCATCTGCTGCCGAGTGAAGTCGATGCGCTGCTCGAAGCTGCCAAAGAACACAGTCGGTATCCCGATCGCGACTATGCCCTGATCTTGATGATGTTTCGTCACGGACTCAGGGCGGTCGAAGCTGCGATGTTGGAATGGCGAGATGTGGATCTGAGCCAGGGCAACCTATATATCAGACGAGTGAAGGGTAGCCAGTCTGGGGTGCATCCCCTAAAACCAGAGGAGCAAGAGGCGATTCTACGGGTTCGACAGAGTGACGTGTTTCAGATCTTTGTGAATGAACGGAAGCGATCGTTCCTTATTCCGGCGACGGTTCCCGGTCGAGCAGACAAAGCAACGGGCATTTCGCGGATTGTCGAGCGAGTGGGTAAAGTGGCTGGCTTAGATATTAAGGTTCACGCTCATATGCTTAGACACTCATGCGGCTATTGGCTAGCGAACCAAGGGTATGACATTCGGTTGATTCAGGATTATTTGGGGCACAAAAACATTCAGCATACGGTACGGTATACGAAGCTGAACCCTGAGCGGTTTAGGGAGATTCGGTGGTCGATTGACACTCCTCACCGCATGGCGGATGGGGTATTTCGCGAGAAAGAGATAAATTGAGTTTGTAGACAGTCAACAACTCCCTCCCAACCCACAAGGAGATTGGGTTTCCTGGTGACACAATGAAGCCTCGAATCTTAAAGTGGTTAGCTATCAGTGTTGTATTGATCCTTGTCAGTTGTACGGGGGAAGATAGGGTTATTCCGCAAACTCGCTGTAAGCGCGCGATCGCCATTGCCACCCAAACTTGGGAAGTAGACTACTACATCAGCAAAACTAGCGGTGGAATGAATACACAGCGAACTCATGCATTCCAAAGCAACACGCTGACAAATTTCAATGGTGAAAAACCTGTTGATGCGGTTTCTGGCCCCGATGATAACGGGGTTTGGTGGGCTGCTTTGCCTCCTCGCCCAACGGCGGATGAGGTGGATCAAAATCGAGAAACCCAAGAACGGAACGACCCGCCCCTGTTGGAGCGATCGATTGATTACCAACTCGACTGTGAAACTGGAACGCTCTTGACGAATGCCTTAACTTATCGAGAGGCGGCCAGATCGATTCGCTCAGGGCAAGCGGTCAGCGTAACTTATTTGGGAAATCAGGCGCTAAAAATCGAAAAAAACGATGGACAGTAGGACACTACAGGCTTAGAGTAATTTTGGATTCTGTTGACGTTCAGAATCGTTGCCAAGATATTTTTTATATCTAAATGACATCATAAAGATATTGATTTGATTTCATTTAGATACAAGTCAGATTTCAAAAAGATATTAAAATGACTCTATAGTTACTCCTTCTCTTCCATTTCTCGATCGAGCTTTTCATAAATCGCTTCCAAAATCCATTGATGGCGACTGGGGGCAGGGCGACGACTTTTAACCACCTCATCAACTCTTTTTAGCAGGTCTACAGGTAGGCGCAGCTTCAAGCCTTTTACCTCTTCTTCGGTTAATTCTTCGACAGGTTTGGGGGCTGCTACTTGAGGAACTGATCCGCCTTCTTGAATAAACTCATCAACATTGGCTGGCTTCCGTCTAATAACCATTTGACCTCACATTGATATCTTTAAGGACTCTAAAAGATTTTAACTTAATATTGAAAAGATTTTACTATGACATCATTTAGATATCGAAAAGAAGTTTATACAGCTTCTTGACCTCAGCGATCGCTTTGAGGTCAGAGGGCTTTACTTCGGTGACAGCCAACCCATTTGCCGCCGCAGAACGGAACGCTTTACGATTTCCCATGGGGGCATCGATGAATTCTAAGCCGGGAGTTTCTTTGGCGATCGCGGCCGCTTCCGCATTATCTGAACCCTTGGCATCGGCCCGATTGATCACGCAGACCGCTTTGAGGGTTTCGTTAAAGGCGCGGGCTTCCTCGACCAGCTTGCCCACACTCTCCAATGTCCACACGTCAAAGGAGCCAGGGAGGAAGGGAATCACGTAAACGTTGGCCACCGATAAGGCGGCTCTTTGCCCGGCGGTGTCTCGACCTCCCACATCAATAATCACGTCATCATATTTTTTTGCCATGCGTGTCACCTCCGATCGCACCGCAGCCCCATGCAATTTGATGGAGGTATAGCCCGCCCCGCCCTTTTCTGCTTTGGCCTGATTGCGAATTGCCGTGAAATCTGAAGCAGTGCCCTGGTCATCGGCATCGACGAGCAGCACATCCATGCCATCGTTCGCCCGCATGACTGCCATGTTGGTTGCGAGGGTTGTCTTGCCTACGCCGCCTTTGATCCCGCCACAGACAAGAATCATTTTGATATCCTCTTAGCATCTTAATGATACTTATATGGGACAATGATTACATCGTCAATAGGTTAATTTGACATCATAATGATATCTAAACTTTAAGTTGGGTTGTGATTACCTGTGGAGGGGAGCGATCGAAAGATTGAAGCTCGAAATAGATGAACGGCTCGACCTAGATCTGTTTCTCCGATCAGGATGCAGCGCTTTAGCAGGTCTAAGTCCAGAGTCTCTAACTCTGGTAACTCACTGCGCTCAATTCGCTCATACCCCTTTTCTCTGAGATGAAAGAGGGCAAGTGTGCCATCTTCCCAAAACCATACCTCAGATACGCCTAACGCACAGTATTTAGGAAGTTTTGCAGCATTACCAGTGTTGAAGACAACCTCGATCGCAAGATCGGGAATAGATTTCGGCTGCCCAATCCAGTAAGACTGATCCGCCTGTGCAGAGGCCTCACCCTCGCGCTCTTGAGTCTTGTCACCCGTAGGTTTGAAGGAAACCCCTCGATCGATGAGAAAGGTGACAATCAGATAGCCAATCACCTGAGTAAAGGTTGCGTGGTCTTCACCGGGCATGAGAATCTCGATCGTTCCGTTGTAGTAAGACAGCTTGGCACGAGAAATCTCTTCAAACTCTCGTTGAAGGCGCTTGAATTTCTCCCACGTTCCTTGTAGAACAATGCGCTGATCGGTGGTTTTTTCGAGTAGTTGCGACATGGCGTGTTCTCCAACGTTTTCGCCCTTAGCTAGTTGGGTGGAGACTCCCACCCAACTAGCTAACGCTTACTCAATGGGTCAGTGAGACTTTCTGCGGCGGGTCTATGACTGTTTGAGGAGGTGCTTGATCAGGTTGTCTTTGACCATCAACTGGCGCAGCACTTCTAGGAGGAATGCTTTTGATTCTTCTGAGCTTAAACCTTGAACCTGCTCTTCGTATAGCTTGAGGTTAAATTCCTGCTCTAAGTTGAGCGTCATAGGAAAATCCATCATTCTAGTCTCCGGTGTTTTGCAACATCAGTATTGTTGAGCCTCTTGCGCTCCATATTAACAAAAATTACAGCAACTTGACAAGAAAACCTTCTTATACAACTCCGAATAAACCAGCGTAATATCCCTGAAATTTGCGCTCGTGTTGTCAACCGTCGTAGGTGTAACAATGGAAAGACAGTGATTAGGATTAGGATTTCAATTTATGGATGTCGTAGAGTTTTTTCAACGCAGCACTGGGAAGTGGCGATCGCAGCGAACCACCCACCACCTGGCCTTCAAACGTGCCGAAGCGGGTGAGTCTGAGATTCGGGTTGAGGGGCTTGCTGCTGACCATCCACAAGTCATTGAAATCTGCCAACTCCATCAGGTTGAACCGACTTTGGCGATCGGCGGCGCATTCGTTTCCTGGCAAGGCTCGATGGGATGGGACAAAGAAGAAGAAGACCACACAGGCTCGACGGTGTTTGCCCTGATTCCTGATGCCGACCATCCCCAAAAAGGTACGCTTCTACGCGAACGGGGCTACGCCGAAATCGTCCCCGTGGCAGGGCGCTATCACATGAATGATGAAGATGAATTGGTCTTGACGACCGAATATGACACGATGAGTTCGACGGAGCGCTTTTCGTTTGCCAGCCCCAATATTCGGATGAGAACGAGCACGGTGAAACGATTTGGCGGTTTCTCTACGGCAACTTTCTGCACCGAGTTTCGGATTGCCGACGCTTCTGATGCTGCCCTTGAGTCAGATGAAACTGACTCAAACCAGTCTGCTGACCTACCCCAAAATGTGGTTGAACCCACACAATACTTCTCCTCATTGGGCTGGTAAATCAGACAAAATGATTTGCCGTCGCGTTTCGGCTACGCTCAATACTCAAGACCCGTTTTCTTTGTGAGTTGAGCGCAGACAAAACCCAAACTTTACGGTAGATTTAACGCGGTTTTTCACCGAAGAACTCCGCAGTGCTCCGCCCATACCCGCAGGTTGGGGGGAGAGTGTCAATTGATTTGGGTCAGCGATTTGGTTGAGAAATTGATTGTTACTACTAGCTCCGATCCGTTTACCCGTGGGTTGGACTATTTGTATGGAGTTCGCAGCTTGGCTCTAGATCCAGAAATGGTGAGCGAAGTTTATGATTTAGAGCGCCGCATTCCTGTCTGCACCTGGATCGGGGAGCACATTGACGCGGTGAATGCATCCCTCAATGGCTATCTTCAAGCTTGTCGCGATTGTTTTCACCCCTGGGAGCAGCCTCCTACGCAAATCTGTGCGGCTCCACTGGCTCAGTCGTTTGGGATTGATGGTCTTTGCAATCTTTTTACCAATCCCATCACGCTTTTGCTTGACGTAGGACGGGTGGAGCCGAGCGACTGGTTGCGGTTAGTGGTTCATGAATATGCTCATGCTCATGCGGGTTCTCCTGGGCATCATTTGCAGTTTGCTCGATCGCTAACGCATTTGTGCCTGGGGTTAGGTATTGCACCACCGCCTACCAGCCAGCCTCACCCAGAAGCTTGGCTCTGCTGTTATCCCCATTGCGCCCCAAGCCCAGACCCATCTGCATTTTGGAGAGGCGAACGACCAGATTGGCGATCGATTCAACTCCAACGCTAGTAGTCTGTCAAGCTTGAATTTTAACTTGGATACAAGCGGATATCCTCTCTGGGTGGGAGTTTCAGCATTTTGAATCTACATTAAGTTATATGACTTTTATCAGACTAGATCGAATAATGGTTCACTCTGCCCTATATGATTGTGAGTAACTTTTGTAAGATTTCATAAGGAAAGGGAGACTTTGTACGCGTGGCAATTCCTCTTTTAGAATATTCCCCTGCTAGCCAAAACCAGCGGGTGGCAGGCTATGAGGTTCCCGGAGACGAGCAGCCCAGGATCTACTCCACTGAGAACCTGCTTTCCACGACAGATATGGACAATCTGATTGAAGCGGCCTATCGTCAGATGTTCTTCCATGCCTTTGCTGCCGATCGGGAGCGTTTCCTGGAGTCCCAACTTCGTAGCGGCCAAATCACAGTGCGCGACTTCATTCGCGGATTGATTTTGTCAGATACTTACAAGCGCAGTTTCTATAACCTCAACAGTAACTATCGTTTTGTTGAGCAAACAGTACAGCGCGTTTTGGGTCGCGATGTTTATAACGAGCGCGAAAAGATCGCCTGGTCGATCGTGGTTGCGACGAAAGGCATCAGAGGCTTTGTGGATGATCTCCTCAACACTGACGAGTATTTGGATGCCTTTGGGTATGATACCGTCCCCTACCAGCGCCGCCGAGTATTGCCGGGTCGATCGGAGGGTGAACTGCCCTTCAACATTAAATCTCCTCGCTACGACGCATACTATCGCGCCAAGCTTGGTTTCCCACAAATTATGTGGCAGACCAGTGTTCGCAGCTATGTTCCTCAAGACAAGCAGCCTAAGGCAGGAAGCCCATCTCAATTCCTGGAGATGGCGCGGGGTATCAATCCTAGAGGAAACCAACCCCAGCAAATCTCGGCAACGAACATTGACATTGAGAAGTCTGTTCCTTACCGCAAGTAAGCTAACTCAGATCTTGCGTCAGTTGCAATGATGCTCTAATCTCTTGCCGTGAATTAAAGTCTTGGGCTAACAGCACAAGCCCTCTAAAAAAGACTAGCTAAAAGCTAACCTATTTCAATGGGTTAAGGCTTTTAGTAGAAACTTCAGTAGCAATCGCTTGCTTCAGATTGTCGCTCAATTTGGGCGATCGCTAATTTTGCCAAAGTCCGCACGACTTCTGCTTGATCATTGAGTGCCCGTTGTAGGGGTTCTAAAACAGAAGAATTACCAAATTTGCCCAAAGAACTGACCGCTGCTTTTCTCACTTCTAAGTCAGAATCTTGCATTGCCAAAATCAAATGTGGAATTGCAGGGGGATAGTTTACTTGCCCCAATGCAGCGGCCGCCTCTGCACGAATCAGTGATTCTGGATCGGTCAACGCTGAGACCAAGACGTTACACGATTTTTCGTCAGACTGCTCTTGTGCGACATGGGCGATCGCGCCGATCACCGCACATCGGACATCCAACGAATCTGATTTCAGCGCTTTATATAAATATTCAGTTGCTTCTGAACCAATAAATGCCAATGCCCACGCCGCATGACCTTTGATATCTTCAGAATGCTCAGTGGATGCCAAAATCTCTAGTAGCGCTGGGACGGCCGCTTCGCCAGTTCTGGCTAATGCACCAGCAGAGGAGCTTCTGACAACTGTGTCTTCATCATTGAGAAACGCCTGAAGCAACGCCGGGACGGCACTTGAGTCGGCAATAATGGTGAGTGTTTTAGCGGCTGCCCGTCGCAATACCACATCAGAACAAGTTGCTAACGCTTCTACCAAAAACGGAGTTGCAGGTTCACCAATTTCTCCTAATGTTTCTGCAAACCGCAACCGCACTAACCCACGAGGATCGCCTAACCCCTGAACCAGTTGTCTGAGCAGGCGATCGCTCGGCTCGAAGGTGTCGAGGGTAATTTGTTCATTGACAGCTTGAACCAGGAGATCATTCTCTGCCTGAACACGCAAAATCGGATCGTCAATTGTTGAAGGCTCGGAGTTGAGCGAGTGACTCATTACAAATTCCCTAACAAAACAAATTCCCTAACAAAACAAATTCTCTATCAAGATTCTTCGCAGTACTCCAACCATAGCTGAAAGCTTGGTTGGGGGTGTAGCGGAGCGCGACTGTAAGGAGCAAGGAATACAATCACACTACTGTTGTTGCCGTAATTGCCAACAGCTAGACTGATCGCATCACTTTGGTGACGACCCTTGCAGGATATCCATGACTGGACTCCGAGAGCAGAACCGTGACCGATAGGAGGTGGTGATCCCTTGCTGAACCTTGAAAACAGAGTATGCGGTTCCAAGGCTAAATCGTGCCTTGGGTAAAACTT
>JAAUOZ010000133.1 GCA_012034655.1 Leptolyngbyaceae cyanobacterium CSU_1_3
AATGGAACTTATTCTAACCTTTGGAGGGTACAATCAGGAATTAGTCTCATTAACTTGAACTGAACTGAGTATGACCATCTCAATGTCTGAGCAAGACTTGGCGGACTGGGAAGAAGCGGCACTTCGGCAAGCCCAGCGCCCCGATCCAGATGATCAAGACGATCTGCTGATCCCTGTTCCCGCGTGGCTGGCTCAAGGATATATACGAGAGATTGCCTTGCGCGATGGAATTACGATCAAGCTAGATCACTACAAAATGCGCGATCGCTGGGAACAGGCGAACCCAGAAGGGGAAGGAACTGTTCGGTTTCACTGCCATCTCTCTGGCGATCATTTGGATGCCCGTACAGAAGTGGGCAACCTGGAATACGCACTGTATGGCAGTGGTATCACTCCCAAGCAGACAATGATTTGTTCTGGTCAGTTTCCGATCGTGGAAGTGACGATCGAGATGGAGCCGGAAGCCTTAACCGCATTTGTGGGTCGGCAAGGAGAGCTACCGTCAGAGTTTCAGCACTTGATTGGGTCTACAAATCAACCATCTTATGCGCGGGTGGGATCGCTTTCTCCAACGATGCAGGGGGTTCTCTGGCAAGTTCTACGGTGTCCGTATCAGGGCATGACCAAGCGGATGTATTTGGAGAGTAAGGCGTTAGAAGTTGCCGCACTAATGTTGGAGCAGGAACGGGAAGCACAGCAGGGACGACGCGCTGCTTCTCAGATACCGCAAGGGTCGACGATCGCACTAAAGCCGGATGAGGTCGATCGAATTCATTTGGCGCGGGAGATTTTGCTGCGGAATGTAGAGCAACCGCCGTCGTTGATGGAGTTGGCGCGACAGGTGGGACTGAATGATAATTCGCTGAAACGGGGATTTAAGCAAGTGTTCGGTCAGCCTGTGTTTGCGTATTTGCTGAACTATCGCATGGAGCAGGCGCAGCAGTTGTTGATGGCGGGAGAACTGAAGGTGGGCGAGGTGATGCAGCGGGTGGGATTTCGCAGTCGCAAGTACTTCGCTGAGGCGTTTCGGAAGAAATTTGGAGTTAACCCCAAGGACTATCTGAATCCAAAAAACTCCCGCTAACACCCAAAAATAGTTCTTCTAGCACTCAGCGATCGCTTGTGATTCACGGTCTAGTTTTGGTATTTCTTGAGAGAGATTTTCAAGAAGGTGTGGCGAGATGAGTGGACGATCGATGCTAGAGCAAGGATTGAGAGTGCAGAATTTAGCTTGGATGCTCAGCATTCTATCGGTGTTTGTCACCTCGATCGCGGCGGCAGCGGAACCGACAACGGTTCGAGAGTTGCCTGCGACCGCGAAGACGGTGAAAGAATGGGTGGCACAGGTAGAAGCGGCAACCGTTCAAGTGACTGCGATTCGGGTGGTGACCGTTGAGAATCGTCTACAGGTGCAGATCGAAACCGCAGATGGCAGAACTTTGCAAGCGACGACGCGAACAGAGGGAAATACGCTGATTGCTGAGATTACGAATGCGGTGCTGGCGCTACCGAGTGGGCAATCGTTTCGGGCAGAGAAGCCAACGATCGACATTACAGAAATCACAGCAACTCAGATCAATGCTTCGACGGTGCAGATTCGGATTGTGGGAGATGGAATTGCGCCTGTTGCTGAAGTTGTGAACAGCGATCGGGGTTTAGTGCTGAGTGTCGAACCTGATGAAGATGCTGTAGCTGAAGAAGAAATTACAGTGACGGGTGCAGGGCAAAGAGGCTATCGAGTGCCGAATGCGAGTACAGCAACGCGGACAGATACACCGATTCGAGATATTCCGGCTTCGATTCAGGTCATACCGCAACAAGTGATTAAAGACCAGGGAGCAACTACTCTGTCAGAGGTTTTACAAAATGTACCTGGTGTATCACAAGGAATCCAGCCACCTCGTTCACCGCTTAATGCCTATAATATCCGGGGCTTTTCTGCTGAACTAGAGACGCTAGTAAATGGATTAAGTGTTAGAACCAATCAGGGTGTAACACTTAATCCAAACATCGATCGTATTGAAGTGATTAAAGAACCTGCCTCTGTTCTATTTGGACAGGGTGGATTGGGTGGAAGGGTCAACTACATAACAAAACAGCCGCTACGCGATCCGTTCTACTCTATTGAAGCTTCTGTAGGCAGCTACAGTTTTTATCGCGGCGCGATTGACCTTTCAGGTTCACTTAATAGTGAAAACGTATTGTATAGGCTGAATGCATCTGCCCAAACAACTGAAAGCTTTATCGATTTTTTTGACCAGCAGACGTATGTAGTTGCACCTGTCATAACGTGGTTAATCAGCGATCAGACTACACTCACATTGGAGAGCGAGTACCAAAAAAATTCCGGGATAGATGATTACGGTCTACCCGCAGAAGGCACTATTCTACCAAACCCAAATGGAAAGATTTCGCGTAGTCGCTTTTTGGGCGACCCTTCCTTAACGAGCAGTGATAGTCAGGTATTTCGGATTGGTTATGACTTTAAACATAGTTTTAGCGACAATTGGCAAGTCCGTAGCGTTTTTCGAGCTTCCCTGTACGATAGATCAGCCCAACGCACTCCAGGTTTGTCACTACTAGATGACAAACGTACTTTAGAAAGGTTTTATGGTGTATCCGAACAAAGCAGTAATGTCTACAATTTAGATAACTTTGTTGTTGGTAAATTCTCGACAGGCAGTGTCCAACATCAACTGGTAGTAGGATTTAATTTATTTAGAGAAGATTTCTCTTTCCGTGATGAAGGTCCGCTTGACAACATAGCTTCCATTGATTTATTCAATCCAGTATATGGAGTTTCGATACCAGAACCCTCAGTAATTTACAACGATTCTAAAAGCAGAACACAAGCCCAGTGCTTGTATCTTCAAGACCAACTTGCATTAGCAGAAAACCTAAAGCTACTTTTAGGTGGACGCTTTGATATTGCCAGTCAAACTTCTGAAGATGTTAATTTCTTTGGGTCAACTAATCAATCACAGCAAGATGAAGCATTTAGTCCTCGTATAGGCATCGTTTATAACCCTATTAAGCCAGTATCCCTCTATGCCAGCTACAGTCGTTCTTTTAACCCAGTCACCGGAACTACGCGCAATGGGGCACAATTCAAACCTGAGCGAGGCACACAATATGAGATAGGTTTGAAAGCAGATTTGAGCAGCACAATTTCTTCAACGATCGCATTTTTCGACTTGATCCGTTCTAATGTCACTACGGAAGACCCAGATAATCCTGGCTTCTCTATCCAGACAGGTGAACAGCGCAGTAAAGGCATTGAGTTGGATCTATCTGGTGAGATTTTACCGGGATGGAACATAATCGCTGGCTATGCATTAACAAACGCAGAAATCACGAAAGACAATACTTTTGCAGTGGGAAATCAATTAATCAATGTACCGAAACACGCTCTAAACTTGTGGACAACCTACGAAATTCAATCCGGCAGGTTGCAGGGCTTAGGTATTGGTGCAGGAGTCTTTTATGTTGGGGAACGGGAAGGAGATTTAAACAACTCATTTGAAATTCCAAGTTATGTACGCACCGATGCCGCTGTATTTTACAGGCGTGGCAATTTCCGAGCGGCAATCAACATCAAAAATTTATTTGATGTTGATTACTTTGCATCTGCACGAAGCCGAACACGCATTTACTATGGCGATCCATTGACAGTGATCGGATCAATCTCCTGGCAGTTTTAGCTTCGCTCAAGCGCCATCAGTTTTTTTCTACGCCCTTTCTTTCTTTCAGATTTAATGCTTTTGGCAAGTCTTATTGAGATTGGTGCAAGATCTCAGCTACACCATGAACGCGAAATTGGAAAACGGCGATCAACGCCCGAAACCTCTTTGATACTACACACTTTAGCGGTAGCGATGGAAGTCG
Source organism: Leptolyngbyaceae cyanobacterium CSU_1_3 (assembly GCA_012034655.1). Lineage (GTDB taxonomy): Bacteria > Cyanobacteriota > Cyanobacteriia > Leptolyngbyales > Leptolyngbyaceae > JAAUOZ01. The sequence continues at coordinate 3,886 of JAAUOZ010000133.1, forward strand.
TTTTCTGACTAATTTTGGAGAACCTTTCACGATTGTTGGATCATTCTCAATCAATTTCTAGAACAATGCGCCAGCGTGCTTACTGTGGAACTATTCTGTTCTTATTGAGTAGTTTAGCGATGTTTTTGATCTCATCCTGCATTACTCAAGTGCCCATATCGCCTGTTTATCGGGCATCTTCTGAAAACTGCCGAGTGGTTCAGCATACGATCAACACAACCTGCATTCCCCGCAACTCCACAACGCATTGCCACCCTCTCATTTCCTGCTTTAGTTAATTCGCTGATTCTGGGGTTCCAACCGATTGCAAGTACTAATTTCGATAGAAGAGGCTACGCCTTTCCAAGCTATCAAGACAAAGTAATCGCATCTCTCGGAGGCAATGCCGAACCCAACATCGAAACACTATCCTTGCTGAAACCAGATCTCATTCTAGGCTGGCACATGAACAATTCAGGCGCTTACCCTTTGCTGTCGAAAATTGCGCCCACGGTCTTGTACAACTGGCAAGGAACACCGACCTGGAAAAAATATTTCGACTTTATGGCAAAAACACTAGGACGAGAAGAGATTGCAAGGAAAGCTTGGGATGACTATCACGACCGAGTGGAAGCACTTAAAACCGCATTAGGCGATCGTTATAAAGATAAAACAATCTCTTTTGTCTACTTCTGCTGTCAGGGTGTTGGCAGTCAATCTTTGGATTCTTTTGCAGGTTCTATTCTAGAAGATATTGGACTCAAACGCCCCGCAGCACAAGCAGTGAAGGCTCAACATGGAGAAATTTATCTGTCTGAAGAAGAACTAACCAAAGCAGACGGTGACGTAATCTTTGTTGCAGCCTACACTGATAGTGACAAAGCGAACCTTGAACAAATGCAGAAAAAATCGCTTTGGAGAACCTTAAAAGCTGTTCAACAAAATCGCGTTTACAGGGTCGATGCAGAAACTTGGCGAGATGGTAACTTGATGGCAGCGAACGCCGTGATTGATGATCTCTATAAGTATCTCGTCAACATTCCTTAGTTTTGTAATCGACAGTATCTGCTTCTTGGTGCAGCCAGCGATCGCAGCTTGAAGAAAAGTCTGCAATCTGCTTGAGCAGACATCTCTTCGTGATCGCAAAACACCGTCCTAACGATGCTCCGCCAACCATCCTTCCAAATCAGACAAACTGGTGAAATCCAACAAAGCTTCACTGAGGTCTTCGAGAACGGGGAGCGGCAGACTGGAAAGACGCGATCTCAGTTCCTCTGAGAGTTCTTGTCTCAGTCGGCGGGTTAACAGACGAGTGACTAATGCGATCGCTCCAATCTTTGTCCTTCCTCGCGTCCTTCTTCTCGTCCTTCCTCGCGTCCTTCCTCGCGTCCTTCTTCCTTCGCTTCCCGAATCGCGCGTGGCTCTTTGGTTAAATCCAGTCCTAGCATAGTCCGAATCTCCACTCTGCTTAAATTCGTGAACTTATACACCATTATAGAGGTCACGATATCAATCAGATTGGCTCGTTCCCGATCGGTGAGTTCTGCTTGCTCAGTTCTCTCAAGCAACGATCGCGCCACCTCTGGAGCCTCTGCTTCATCTACAATCGTCAACACCGTCGCCGCAACGGAGACAGGTAACGTTCTCACATCTGCCAACTCATTTAAGTAAATCCGATGCACCTGTTCGCCATTCAGCAACGAGCGGTGCGGATGGATGTCATCCTGCTCGGTCGATCTTGATGGATAAATAATCACTGCCTGCCAATCCGAGAAGCGGGCACGATTGCGATAAAAGTACAGCGATGCTTCACTAAACAATCGTTCGTACAGTTCTGCATCTTTTTGAAATTGCACTTCGGCAAAAAAGATCACCCCCGGTTCTGACTCTGGCGGCAAGAACACCCCATCAATTTCAAACTTTGGCTCCTTCACATCTGCGATCGATCTCCAGGTTCCACGCTGCGTTGCAGCGGCTCAGGTCGATAAATCCTTAAATCTGCATCTTTGCAAACGATTTTTCGCAAACAACACGGTACAATTGGGACTTATTCGCATTAAGCGCTTTCTTTCGCGATGACTTCAATTCTACCTAGAGCCTTCAAGCCCTCCGTTTCGCCTATATTAGGACTCGGTTTAGGCGCGATCGCATTACTCATCGTTCTAATCTACAGTGTCACTCTTGGTGCAAGAGATATTCCATTACCGACAATTTTGGAATCGTTCACAACGTTTGACAACTCATTCGATCATTTGGTGATCCAAACGGTGAGATTACCGCGATCGCTCATCGCCATGTCCGTTGGTGCTGCCCTCGCAGTTTCAGGCGCATTAATGCAAGGCTTAACTCGCAATCCACTTGCGGAAACTGGAATCTTAGGGATTGAAGCAGGCGGAGCTTTAGCCGTTGTGATTAGCTTATTTCTGTTTGGGAGTTCGTCACTCACAGTTTATGCAGGCGTTGCCTTTTTGGGAGCCGCGATCGCAGCAATCCTTGTTTACGTCCTTGGAACATTGGGACGAGGAGGGGCGACTCCGCTCAATCTGACTGTGGCAGGAGCCGCCATATCTGCGTTGATTTCTTCAATCACGACCGCAATTCTAATTGTGAGTCAGCGCACGTTTGAGGAGATTCGCTTTTGGTTAGCCGGATCACTTGCAGGGCGCGATTTTAGCTTGTTCTTGCAGGTCTTACCGTTTCTTGGGACTGGATTGTTGATTGCATTTCTGCTGGGTCGTCAAATCACAACAATTAGTTTAGGGGAAGAGGTTGCGACGAGTTTGGGACAGCAGACCGTTTGGATTAAGATCTTGACGGCAGTTAGCATTGTTTTACTGGCAGGAAGTTCGGTTGCGATCGCAGGCCCAATCGGCTTTGTGGGTCTAGTCGTTCCTCATGTGGTGCGATTCTTTATCAAAACAGACTACCGCTGGATTCTGCCCTATTCAGCCGTACTCGGTGCAATTCTACTTTTAGTGTCAGACATTGCTGCGCGAGTGTTATTAAAACCTCAAGAGCTTCCCGTTGGCGTAATGACTGCGATCGTCGGTGCGCCGTTCTTTGTTTATCTTACAAAATCGAAGGTGAAAAAATGAGCGATTGGCGTTCTCCTGTCCTTTCGTTTCGGCTCGATCAAAGAGTACCTGCGATCGCAGCTTTATTGTTAGCAGTTGGATTTGCGGCGATTGTTCTGAATGTTGGTCGAGGGGAATACCCGATCGCAGCTTTCGATATTGTAAAAACATTGTTCAGCATTAATACAGGTAATCCTGATCATGCGTTTGTGATCCAGACATTACGTTTGCCGCGAACACTAGTTGCCTTCATGGTTGGGGTTGCACTCTCGATTTCAGGCACTATCTTTCAAGGCTTAACCCGCAATCCACTCGCTGACCCCAGCATTATTGGCATCAATACCGGAGCGAGTCTTGCAGCGGTTTCGGTCATTGTTTTGTTCCCAGATGCTCCCGTCTACGCACTCCCGTTCTCTGCTTTTGGCGGTGCGGCAGTGATGGCAGCCCTAATCTATGGATTGGCTTGGAACGGAGGGAGTTCGCCGATTTTGTTGATTTTGATGGGGATTGGACTGTCTGCGATCGCAAGTGCCTTCACCAGTTTACTGATTACCTTTGGCTCAATTTACGATGTCAGTCAGGCTTTAGTTTGGCTAGCAGGCAGTGTTTACGGGCGTACTTGGGAACAAGTGTTTTCATTGTTTCCCTGGTTGATAGTTTTCGTACCTGCTGCGTTTGGGTTAGCACGTCATCTGAATGTACTGAACTTAGGAGAAGACATTGCGAAAGGATTGGGCAGTCGAGTGGAATGGCGGCGGGGATTGCTTGTCATTGTTGCAGTGGGATTAGCAGGGGCATCGGTTGCAACTGCGGGAACGATCGGCTTTGTCGGTTTGATTGCACCTCATGTAGGACGGCAGATTGTTGGCAATCGACACGAAGGCCTGTTGCCGATTTCAGCATTGATTGGTGGAGTGTTAGTAGTGCTGGCCGATTTTGTCGGTCGAATGGTGTTTGCGCCGATCGAACTTCCTTGTGGAGTCGTTACAGCCGCGATCGGTGCGCCGTTCTTTCTTTATCTACTCATTCGCAATCGCTAACTGTTGCAGCAAGTCCTTCAGAATGTGTTCCTCAGCAAGTGGGCCTCGCACCATTGTCATGTAGGCATCCATAAAATAGACTTTTCCTGCTTGAGCAACAGGCAGTACCTTTAAAACTGGGATTTGATTCCACTCTTGTTGGAGCCGTCGCCAATCCAGAGGGCGATTCGTTGCATCACGTTTGTCCCATCCAATTACAATCAGAAGGTCAGCCTTGATTTGAGGTAAAGCTTCGAGAGAAAGTAGAGTCGCATTGACGTTTTCTTGCGAGAATTTAGCTAAGCGTACAATCCTAAAACCTAGGGCTTCCAGTAAATCGGAATAAACATCGCGTTCTTGCCCATATAGATAGAATCCACTCGCTAAATCTCCAGAGCTTAGCAACAATGCATCAGGACGAGCTTTGGTCAAAGTTGCGAGTTGCTGACGAGCTTGCATCACTCGCTCTTGTCGCGCAGTCATCACTTGTTGAAGAGTTATTGAGCGATCGAGGACTTTTGCCACCGTTTGAAGACTTCGCTGCCAGCCTCCTTGTTGATCATCGACTAGAACGGTCGGTGCAATTTTCGATAGCAGTTCATACTGACCTTGAACACCTTGCCATCGTTCTCCCAAAATCAAATCTGGTTTCGACAGCACTAAAGCTTCTAAAGAAGGGTTATGACGATTGCCCAAATTGCTCGGTTGAGTTGTGACATAGCGTCCTAGGTAAGGGATTTGTTCGGTTGGACGATCGAATTTGTCCCGACCCGCAGCGACTCCTGCATAAGCGATTGGCTGTTCACCCAAAGCTAACAATAGATCGAGCAGATAGGGACTGAGGACAGCGATTCTCCGAGGTCGGGTACACAGTTGGGTCACGCCTGCATCATGCTTGATTTGTTGGCACTGTGCAGAAAGCTGTGATACTTGTGGTATTGGTGAGATTGCTCTACTACAGCCCCACATTAGCAAGACTGTCAGCGTACAAAGAAGTAGAGCGCGTATGTGCCGATCGATTGCCATCTAACACTACCAGGTGAAACGATAACCGACTGTAATTGTCCGCCCCCGCGAAGCAGTGTTGAACGTTTCATCAAAACCCCCGATGATCTGATTTTTCACATTGATGTATTGATTGTTGAATAGGTTTTGAATCCCAATATTAAACGTACCAGAGCCAAGTTTAATACTACTGACCAAATCGACCAAGAAGTAACTATCGATTCCGACTGGATCAATGTTAGCGGTGAAAGCGCGATCGCGGCTCCCGACATACAGAGCTTGCAATCGATTTCGCCAGCCTGGTAGAGTTTCGTTCTCCACATAAGCAGTTAGTTTAATCGGCTGGACATCAAACGAACTGAGGGCAACGAAAGTTCCTTCATCGTTCTTCAGATCGCCTTCGACCCAACTGATTGATCCCCCAAATTGCCAGGTTTTTGAGGCTTGCCAATCAAGCGCTAACTCTATGCCATAGTTTCGCTGCGGTGCGCGTAGTAACTCCACAGAAGCCTCTGTCACTTGAGTTAATGCACCCAATTCAGAGAAGCTATAAAACGCGGCTAGAGAGGCTTGAACATTTCGCCAGTTGCCGCGCACTCCAATTTCATAGTTATTCACCTTTTGCGGAGCCGTTAGGATCACATCGCGCGTGAAATCAAACCCTTCGGGAGGACGGACTAAAGCACGTCCGATCGTCGGAAGCGAGAAGCCTTGAGCAAAATTAGCAAACAAACTAATCTGCTCTGTTGCTTTATACACAGCACCTGCATTGAACACAACATCATCAACGGTTTTATCGCCTCCGAGTGCGGTGACATTGTTCTCTCCTGCAACAAACTGATCGAGTACCGAGACTCCAAACCGCTCGTACCTTACTCCGCCGCTGAGATTAACGCGATCGCTAACTTGCCACTGCGCCTGCGAAAAGATGCCTAAGTTATTGATTGTGAACTTCGGAAATCGAATCGCATCCCTGGTTTTCCGAGCCGTTATCCGCCCGCTGGCATCAAACTCATCTACATCGAACACATCATAATCGGCGCGGTTAGCATCACTAGAAGCATCTACCCCCCAGAGTAAGCTCACCGTTTTCGAGAGCGGCGTATCAAACTGGACTCTGCCTCCAATGCGTTCTGCTGTCGATATCGATCGGGCAACGCCCAAAGGGGTCTCTGGATCAAAGGTGCGTGCATCAAATAACACATCCGCAGTTCTCGTGCGACGGTAGTAGAGCTGCGCTTGCAATTTGCTATTGAAGACATTGTTATGGGTGTAATCTAGATTGGCGATCGTACCCAGGTTAAAGGGATCTGTAGTATCAACGAAGTTAATCGGCTGATCAATCGCCCGTGCCTTTTGAATACCAGGAATGTCTAGCACAATCGGATCATAATTATCAGATTGCTTATAGCGATCGTCAAACTGATTTACGCTAACTTGCAGACGTTGTTCTGGGCTAAGTTGAAAGCCTAGTTTTCCTGAGACATTGAGTGTTCTACCGTCAGTGACAAAGCTTCCTGCTGCGGGAATCAGATCGCCTTCAGCATCAAAAGCTTTCGCAAGACTGTCTACAGAGAATGAAAACAGATAGTCTGTTCCGTCTTGGGTTCCTGAAATCGCTTGGCGAATAAACGTGCTAAAACTACGCGATCGCAAATTATCCGAGTTGACGCTCAGTTCTGTTTCTGCGGTAAATGCTTTTCCAGGGCGACGAGTAATCAGGTTAATCACGCCCCCCGATGCGCCATCCCCATAGATCGCACTTGGACCTCGAACAACCTCAACCCGCTCGATCGCAGAGGTATCCAATCGTCGCAAATCGGCTGTTGTAGTATCAGTGTTAACATTGGAGGTGATGGGTACACCATCGACTAAAACAAGCGGAGTTCGTCCTCGGAGCGATTGACCAAAGTTGCCAATCCCTTCAGTACTAGCTCCAAGTCCTGGAATCGTTTTACTGAGAATCGTTTGCAAGTCGCGATTGATGCTGGTTTGCTGCTCGATTTGGGCGCGGTTCAGAACGGTGGTGGAGCGAGGCACATCTGCTGGGCGTTCTGCGGTGCGGGTTGCGGTAACTACGACTTCCTCTTCATCTGTTGCCGGAATCACACTTAGCGTCAATCCTGATTGAGCCGATACGATATCCAGTTCAGGTGGACGATCGGTTCCGACAACGCGAACTTGCAGTTGAGTGGGGCTGATTTGTCTAACCGTAACGGTTGCAATGCCTGCGATCGGGTTTGATGCTTGAAAGGATTGAGTCAAGACAGCGTTATTAATCTCTGCGATGATCGCGTTTCCTTCACGGCGTTGGTTCTGGGCTTTAAGAACTGTGCCATCAGCCGTAGTAAAAATAAGTTCGATGCCGTCCTGTAGGCGTTCTAGCTCAATTTCAGTTACCTGAGTCGGAGCTTGTGCAAGCAGAGTTTGAGCGCTGGTGGAAACGGCTGGACGGTCTTTAACCGTTGAAATTTCATTGGCGTGGACACCCTCTGACGCGATTACCCCAAGGGGGAACTGCGAAGCAACCGCGCTCAAAGCACCCACGATAACGGTCAAGGAACTCAAGTAGACTTTCATGATTTCTCCTCACATCACACTGCAACTTTGCCTGTTCAAAATTGCGACTCTTTCTCAATAGAGTACAGCGATCGCTGAGGCAATTTAAATCACACAATGTCTTCCAAACGGACTTTTTCTGTCCTCCAGCGGGACTTTTTCTACAGGTGGTTTCTGGGGTTGATGCCAAACTTCTTCTTAAATGCTTTGTAGAATGCCCCTCGACTGGCATAGCCAATTCGGTGCGCTACTTGGTCTACGCTAATCTGTTTATTCATTAATAATTGAGCCGCCTGCTGCATTCGATACTCATAGAGGTAGCCAAACACAGTTGTACCAAACACAGCCTGAAATCCTTGCTTGAGCTTACGATCGTTCAATCCCACCTGATGCGCTAATTCAATTAAGGAAGGCGGACAAGCGACGCGCTGCATCAGAATGTCTCTAGCTTGATGAATGCGATCGCGTTCATCCGATTTCGGCGAAGGAGAAGATGGCTGAGCTTCTGATAGTTGATCTAGCTTTAGCGCAATCAGTTCTAAACACTTACTTTCGAGATAAATTCGTTTGGTCAATCCTTGAAAAGGACAGTTAAAAATCTGATCGATCGCCAGTTTCATACTGGCTGTTATTGTTCCAGATGCGCTATAAGTTGCTGAATGAGTTGGAGACACTGGCTGACAAAATTCTGATGGAAATTGGCTCAAATCGTCAGGGAGAAACCTTTGCAGCAGATCAGACGACTTGAGGTGAATATCAACTTTCTGAATCGGAACCTGTCCTGAGATGTGGCTTACATCAGCTTCGCTGACTTCTCCTTCGGTTGTCCAATCTAGAAAATTTAGCTTTCCTGAGCGCCCTGAGTATTCCCCAGATAGATTAAAGCCAAATTCAATCTCGTTACTGGTCACAGTCTCATCGTATTCAACAGACAAACCTTGGTGAAATGTCTTTTGTATGAGCAATAGATCAATCTCAGGAAGCTCAATCCAGCGATCGTACCCACTTCCTAATTCTGTCGGACATGGGTAAACAACATCTTCAAAACTACTTTCTAAGAATTGACGATCGCGCTGCCAAAGCTGACGATACTCTTGTTCCGACAATATACGAGTTGATTTAGTCAAGTCATGACTCCTCTTCTTCGTCTGAATCGTCATCTGCCGAGAAGGGCAAGGCTGAAGGAATACAAGCAAACAGCGCAGATTCTAACTGCTTCGGGAGTTTGTCCCAAATAAATGCACCTTTGCGATGGCTCATATACATCTGGGTAAGTTGAAGTAGAGCAGAGGCGTGTTCTTCATCGGGCGGCAAATCAACTAGCAGATAGGTTCGTTTTTCTGGATGTGCTAAAGCGACAACACAGCCTCGACTACAAGCCCACAAACATCCAATAGGTTTGATTTCTAGCTCCTCTGGCGCATAGTGTTGAACCGATAGAGTATTGAGTAGAATCCTGCCATCGCAGGACTGACCTTCTGCGGGTTCCTCAGAGGAGCGATGACAGGATTTGCAGACAAACAGGGTGTGCTTTGACATGGATCGGATGTCGATGAATTAGATTATGGGGTGTGCATGACGGAGTAATCGCCATGATAAGTTTAGGAGTAGCTGCTTCAGAGGTCATGTGAGTTTAATGAAATTTATTCTCAACTGAAACGAGGCAAAGGTCAAGTATCTGAGGTAAACTGTCGATGAATCGAGTTCCGATCGGGTCGCTTCTCCTGCAAATGATCGCCTATGCTCGATCGCTCTATTGGACAGATACCCTCCTCTGGCTATTAATCGCTGGATTGCCTGCTGTACCTGGTTTGGTCATTCGCGAATTCTTCAACACATTGACGCGCCAATCTGCTTTCTCCTTTTCTCCCTGGGTATGGATTGCAATATTGCTCACAACAGGTTTAGCTCAGATTGTTGCTATCTTTAGCGGACGAATTACAAAAACGCAGCATCGTTTCACAATGAATAGCTTAATTCAGCGCAATCTTTTGTCGAAATTGCTAAATCGTCCTGGTGCTGAAGCTTTAACAATGGCTGAAGAGAACACGATTTCACCGGGAGAAGTGATTAGCTTCTTTCGAGAAGATGCAACTCAGATTGAAGATAATGTTGTGGGTACAAATGAAGTTTTAGGCGAAGGCATTTTTGCCATTGGTTCGTTGCTGTTGCTTTTGAGTGTGAATGCCACGATTACGCTGTTTGTGTTTCTGCCACTAGCACTGATTGCTGTAATTTTGCATCGAGTCAGCGATCGCATTAAACGTTACCGTCGCGCCAGCCGTCAAGCGACACAGCAAGTAACCGGAATGGTAGGAGAAATGTTTACGGCAGTGCAAGCGATTCAAGTGGCTGGAGCCGAAAATTTGGTGCTAGGTCACTTTCGGCAACTGTGCGATCGCCGGCGGCAAGCGATCGTCAAAGATCAACTACTCAACGCAATCTTAGGGTCTAGCTTCGATAATCTAGTTAGCTTAGGCACGGGTGCAATTCTCTTTTTTGCCGCTCAATCGATGCAGAATAGTCAAACGTTGAGCGTTGGAGACTTTGCGCTATTTGTCTATTACTTAGCCTATGTTACTTATTTTCTGGGGTTTTTAGGTGAGTTTATCGCGCTCTCAAAACAAAGCGAAGTCTCTTTTGAACGGATGCAAGCCTTGGTGAATGCAGAGGCACAAACGCTCGTTGCTCATCATCCGCTTTATCTGCCAAGATTGACTGGGCGAACTCCTCCATTACCTGTAATTCAGCAGGAAAGAAACTGCGATCGCTTTGAAGAATTGCAGGCGCTCAATTTGACTTATCACTATCCAAACAGCAATTCCGGCGTTACTAATCTCTCTCTCCAACTTCAACGCGGTAGTTTTACTGTGATTACTGGATCAGTCGGCTCTGGTAAAACGACGCTATTGCAGGTTCTTTTGGGACTATTACCTCTGCAATCGGGAGACATCCTTTGGAACGGACAGAAGATTGCTGATCCGGCTCAGTTTTTTGTCCCGCCTCGGAGTGCTTACACGTCGCAAGTGCCGCAACTATTTAGTACAACCTTACGAGAAAATATTTTGCTGGGACTGCAAAAGAGCGATTCAGAATTGCAGGATGCGATCGCGCTTGCCATGTTCGATCGAGATTTAGCAATGATGCCCGACGGACTCGATACTCAGGTTGGCTCTAGAGGAATGCGGCTTTCTGGTGGACAGATCCAGCGGGTTGCTGCGGCTCGAATGCTGATTCGTCAACCGGAACTCTTGGTCTTTGATGATCTGTCGAGCGCTTTGGATATTGAAACAGAGCGAAGGCTTTGGTCGAAGCTATTCCAGCTTAGTTCGCAACCTTGGACACCAACATTTCTTGTAGTCTCTCATCGGCGGGCAGTGCTGCAACGTGCCGATCGCATTATCCTACTCAATAAGGGGCGCATCGAATTAGAGGGAACGTTTTCAGACTTACCCTCAGCGTACACCAGGTAGATATAGCAGTCCTAAATCAGGTGTGAAAATCCGCAAAGGGCGGGTTGTTAAGTTCTTAGTTCTTAGCTCTTGATTGGGAACTAACGACTAACCACCCAATTCTCACGAATCAAATAGCAATACTTCGGACATTTTTTTGAACGATTTCAAAAGGCTGACAGGCTCTACGGTTTCAGAATTGAGCTATTTTTTCAAAGTCAGGTGTAGCGCTAACTTTGAAAATAATATCATGCTCACGGCTGAA
>JAAUOZ010000134.1 GCA_012034655.1 Leptolyngbyaceae cyanobacterium CSU_1_3
AGGGTGTAGGGTGTGGAGTTTTAGGGGGAGAGTGGGTGGATTTCAGCTAAGTGCTGCTACCAGGAAGAGGGGTTTGGAGGGAGGGCAAAAGTCCAGTCGTCAAACTAAATAAGAAACGCTGGTAGCGCTCGATCGCTCCAAACACCATGCAGCCGCTCTGACACATAGGGGCGAACTAAGAACCTGAGCGGCTCTCCTGCTTGCACATCAATTCTCACAAACGAATAGGGGCGACGTTTCTGCGCGCCTCGACCTTCACGCCCCACAAATAGATGAGACTGCGCCACCTGCTCCTCCTCCCAAGTGCCGTCTCGACTTTCGGTGAGAGCTTCCCCTTCTACACGCTGTCGCCGCAAGCTATAACCACTGCCGCCACAGACAATCCAGTGGGTATGAGAATCGGCATGACCTGTATCAACCGTCTTCAAATATTCAAAACAGTGAGCATGACCGTTGAGCACCAAATCTACGATCGAACGACCTTCAGGCAGCGATCCGATCGACTTCGCGACTTGATCTAGCACCTGTCTGAGTCGGCGGCGAATTGCCAAAGTCTGCGCCTGATGCCACTTGGTTGCCTCAGTCACATAGGGCGGATGGTGAAAAAAGAGCACCCGTCCTCGAATGCCAGGAGTATGCCACGACTGAATTAAGCGATCGCGCAACCAATCTAATTGCTCAATATCGGTCACGATCGACTCATCTGCCGTCAATTGTTTGCTAATGTCTCGCTGAATTTCCTCAAGCTGCTCTAGTTTGGTGCGAATGTCGTCTATGCGCTCTGCTTCCTCAAGCTGATTTGGGTTCAACTGGTCAGACTCTTCTATAAGCTGCTGCATTTCCAATTCTACGCTGGCGTAGCGAGTTTCTAAGGTTTGTCGATACGCTTGCCCAGCATGGGTTTTAGGCAACGGGGCAGGTTCGTTAAACGTGTTCGAGTCTAGGCCAAAGAAATCAACGTTGCCCTGCCGAAAGGTGTAATAGCGATTGGGCAACCGAGTAAATTTCCCCGGTTCATAATACAAACAACGACCTGTCTCTGTTTTGGCAGTGTAATGTCGATCGAGATGTTCTTCTAAGAGACCCCGACCCGACAGCCCACGGAGTTGATCGAGAAACGCCTGAGCATAAGCCTTCCCTTGAAACGAGCCATGCCAACCTATGTCAAAATCTAGCTTAGATTGCAACAGTCGGCGAATTGGGTAAGTCAGTTGAATCGCCAACCCATACAGCAAGGGCAAATCATAATAGTCATGATTGCCAGGTACGGGCAGAAAGGGCAGGTTAAACACCATTTGATCGTGAGCAATCTGCTCATACTTTGTGCCACCCACCAAAAATTCTCGATATGGCTCAATAAAGTTCTTTAAATAAAACTCACTAGAACCCACGAGATAAATCACATCCCCTGTATGCAAAACAAAGCGACACTCTTCTCGATGCAGCAGCATTTGCTCGGCAATGCGGCGCTGCGGGTTGAAGCTGCGATGCTGGCCTGAGCCGCTATCGCCAATCACAAGAAACGAAAATTCGGGATCGTCCGATCGTTCGTCTGCCAACACCAGGCGCGTCTGATCAATGCCCCGATCGCAAATCATCGGCGACTGCCACTGCACCCGCTCTTGCATTTTTTGAATCTTCACCGCGATCGCCGGATCGACCACAAATCTCATTACTCAACGCCCTTTATCTGAATGACTCCCTGCGATCGTACTCATATTCCTCAGCCTTTCTGCATCTATCTGTCAGCTATAAAGAGACAGAGTGAAGGATCGATCAGTCAATCAATAGGGTCAGAAACCTTTTTCTATTCTTCATCTAACCTATAGCATTTCCTAAGCTGGTGAGGTACCGTCAATCCTGACTGGAAAGGGTTTTTCAGACTTGGAAGTGTACTGCACTGGACTGAGAACCGCTATAAGCAACCGATTAGAAAATTTCATCAATCAAAAACAAAGATTGCTAAGTGTACTAGAGTATACTGTGACAGTTGTCATTACTTCTTCCTACCCCAAAAGGTATAGTAAAAGTGTGGTAGCAGTTTCACCTGTTGCTAGTGTCTACAAGGCGCTTTCAGACAGTTGTAAACGAGTCAGTCAAGTCAATGGTGTGAATACGGGAGTGAATTATGTTGAATAACTTGTGGAAGTCGCGGCTCGCGACCCCTGCACTTTTGAGTGCAACCCTAACCGTCTCTGCAGCGATCGTAACGGCCGGTGCTGCCACCGCAGCCGAAGCCTCGAAAATTGAATCTGCGCCTCTACAATCTGTCTCTCTCAATACTCCGGTGCGTGCTCAGGCTCCCATCCAATTGGCGGATGCCTCCTCAGTTAGCTCCCTTGAGCAGGTCAAAACCTACGGCAACGAAGGCGCAGGCGATGCTGAAGTGGGTCAAGTCACCTCAGTCTCTCAACTGTCAGACGTGCGCCCCACGGATTGGGCTTTTCAGGCGTTGCAATCCTTAGTAGAACGCTACGGCTGTATCGCGGGCTACCCCGATCGCACCTATCGCGGCAACCGTGCCCTGACCCGCTACGAGTTTGCGGCCGGTCTAAATGCCTGCCTCGATCGCGTCAACGAATTGATCGCCGCCGCCACCGCCGATTTGGTCAAAAAAGAAGACCTGGCTACCCTACAAAAGCTGCAAGAAGAATTCGCCGCTGAACTGGCCACCCTGCGCGGCCGCGTCGATTCTCTCGAAGCTCGCACCACCACCCTAGAAAAGCAGCAATTCTCGACCACCACCAAACTTAGAGGAGAAGCGATTTTCTCTGTGTCGGGTGCATTGGGTGACGAGAAAGCAAACTCGACCGCCAGCGTAGACGAAAACACCACCTTTAGCGATCGGGTGCGCCTCAGCCTGGCTACCAGCTTTACCGGCAAAGACACCCTGTTGACCCGTCTCCAGGCTCGGAACGTGCCCAACTTTGGCACAGCAACGGGCACGAACATGGCTCGTCTCTCCTATGAAGGCGGCGGCGCAGGTAACAACTCCCAAATCGTAGACAAGCTCTACTATCGCTTCCCCGTCGGCCCTGGAACCGTCACAATCGATGCAGTTGGTGGAGAGTTTTATGCCAACGTTCCCAACTTCAACCCCCTGTTTGCCAGTGATGGGCAAGGCTCTATCTCTCGCTTTGGTCGTTTCAACCCGATCTATCGTCAGGGCGGCAGTGCCACGGGTAGCGGTGCAGGTGTCACCCTAAACTTACCTCTGAGTCAGGCGCTTACTGTTTCCTTGGGTTACTTGGCTGATGATGGTTCCGATCCTTCTGGCGCAAGAGGTCTGTTTAATGGCTCCAATGCGGCTCTGGCTCAGATTGCCTTCAAGCCAACCCCTGCGATCGATTTGGGCTTGACCTACGTTCGCTCCTACGATCGTGGGGGTAACGTAAACGTCTCTGGTGCTACAGGTAGCGCCTTTGCAAACCAACCCTTCGGCAACGTGGCTACCTCTGCTGATCACTTTGGTCTGCAAGGGTCAATTCGCTTAAATCCTTCAATCACGCTGGCCGGTTGGGGTGGCTTGACGAAAGCCAACCGGGAAGCAGGAACCGATGCAGAGGCAGACGTTTTGAATTGGGGCGTTTCTCTGGCCTTCCCCGACCTCGGTAAGAAGGGCAACCTAGCGGGGATCATCTTCGGGATGCCGCCGAAAGTCACCGACAACGATATTGCCGGTCGCGAAGATGACGATTCGTCCTTCCACCTCGAAGGTTTATATCGCTACCAACTCAACAACAACATCTCGATCACCCCTGGAATTATTGTGATCTTTAACCCAGAGCACAACAACAACAACGATACAGTCTACGTGGGAACAATCCGCACGACGTTTACCTTCTAGGAGATCTCTACCCAACAGACTACTTGCTATCTTGACTTTGCTCAGCCAGTTTGCGCCCTGAGAAAAGTCGAAGGGCAACCTCAAGTTTGACTCCGCTCAATAGGAGAATGTTAGCCTCGCATGATGCGGGGCTTTTTTATCACTTCTTGGAAACCAACTAAACCCCAGTGATAAACCGGGGTATACTATAGGGGCTGGGATCATATCAATTTAAACAATGAGTACGGACAAGGCTTCTTCCGACCCTTTCAGCAGGGTTCTAGACTCTAAAATTGCAATTCTAAAGTCCAAAACGATATTACCCATCAACAGCATTTTTGCAAGGGGCTTGACCTGTGGAACTTTCGTGTAAAAGCGAGTACGCAATCTTGGCGCTGATCGAGCTAGCAGCCCACTATGATGGCGGCGAACCCTTGCAGATTCGGCAAATCTCGGCCCAACAAAACATTCCCGATCGCTACCTGGAGCAACTGTTAGCCACACTCAGGCGCGGCGGGATCGTGCGATCGCAACGGGGCGCAAAGGGCGGATACACTCTGGCACGAGAACCGTGGAAAATTACTCTATTGGATGTAGTCGCCTGTCTGGATGGGCTAGAGGGTCAACCCGTTGAGAAGAATAGTGATCTTAAGGTGACTAAAACCCTAGAGGGGGCGGTAGTGTTTGAGATCTGGCAAGAAGCCCATCAAGCGGCAAATGCGGTGCTGCAAAAATATACGCTCAAAGATTTGTGCGATCGTCGCGACTCCAGACGACAACTCGATTTTATGTACTATATCTAACGATTAACCACCCCTACAAGCTCCCCTTTCCCTATGCGTATTGCTCAAAATGTCACTCAACTGATCGGATCAACTCCACTCGTGCAGCTAAATCGAATTCCTCAATCTGAAGGATGCGTTGCTCAGATTGTCGTCAAGTTAGAAGGAATGAATCCTTCTGCGTCGGTCAAAGATCGGATTGGGGTTAGTATGATCACTGCTGCCGAAGCGGAGGGTCTGATCACTCCTGGAAAAACCATTCTCGTTGAGCCAACCTCTGGAAACACAGGGATCGCTCTAGCCATGGCCGCCGCTGCTAAGGGCTACCGCTTAATTTTGACGATGCCAGAGACTATGAGTTCTGAGCGGCGGGCGATGCTGCGAGCCTATGGGGCCGAGTTGGAGTTGACTCCAGGCATTGAGGGGATGGCGGGCTGCATTCAACGGGCCCAAAAAATTGTGGAGACTACGCCTCATGCCTATATGCTGCAACAGTTTCGCAATCCGGCGAATCCCAAAGTCCATCGCGAGACGACGGCCGAAGAAATTTGGCAAGACACGGATGGTCAGGTGGATTTTGTAGTCGCAGGTGTGGGCACGGGTGGCACAATTACGGGCGTGTCGGAGGTTTTAAAGCAGCGCAAGCCTTCGTTTAAGGCGATCGCTGTCGAACCTATCAGCAGCCCGGTGATTTCTGGGGGCCGTCCTGGCCCGCATAAAATTCAAGGCATTGGTGCAGGGTTTATTCCTCCGGTTCTCAAGGTTGATCTGATTGATGAAGTCATTACTGTTTCCGACGATCAGGCGATCGCCTACAGTCGGCGTATGGCTCGCGAGGAAGGGCTGCTGTCTGGGATTTCAAGCGGAGCAGCTTTGAAGGCGGCGATCGACATCGGCCAGCGTCCTGAAAATGCAGGCAAGCTGATCGTCATGATTCAGCCCAGTTTTGGCGAACGCTACCTGAGTACGGCACTCTTTCAAGATCCCGAACTCACTTTTTCTACCGTGTCAGGGTAAAGTGCCCGGAGGGAGGGTTTCAGCCTGATTTTGATCAGGGTTTTCGATCGGGT
Organism: Leptolyngbyaceae cyanobacterium CSU_1_3; assembly: GCA_012034655.1. Classification (GTDB taxonomy): domain Bacteria; phylum Cyanobacteriota; class Cyanobacteriia; order Leptolyngbyales; family Leptolyngbyaceae; genus JAAUOZ01. The sequence goes on from JAAUOZ010000134.1 coordinate 5,679, forward strand.
TTTCGATCGTGCAGCGTGACCAAGACATCCCCTCATCCCTTTAAAATAGGGAAATGGCAGACTCGAATCACTATCAAATTTTAGACGTTGCGCCAAGCGCAACTCAGGCGCAGATTAAACAAGCCTATCGGCGTTTGGCAAAGCTATTTCACCCCGATAGCAATCAACAGGCGGCAAGCCACGACAAAATCACCCGCATCAATGCAGCCTATGAGGTGTTGGGCGATCCGCAAAGTCGCAGATCCTACGATCGCGAACTGCAATACACTACTCGACTGGAGAGGGCGGGGTTTGCGGCAGAAAGCGCTGAACAACGACAACAGCGAAATGCGGCTGCTCACGCTCACTATCGACGCAAGCGGCAAGCAGAGCCTGACTCTGATCAACAGCTTAGACTTTGGCTGACTAAGGTTTACACGCCAGTTAATCGCCAGTTGGGCCAAATTCTCCGCCCCTTGAGGGCGCAAATCAAGCAACTCTCGGCTGATCCGTTTGATGATGCATTGATGGAGGAATTTCAGGCTTACACGGAGGATTGCCGAAAGATTCTCAGCAAGGCTCAGGAAGTGTTTCAGACGTTTCCCAATCCGCCTAGCGTTGCGGGTGTTGCAGCCAATCTTTACTATTGCCTCAATCAGGTTGCCGATGGCATTGAAGAGATGGAATACTTCAGCCTCAATTACGATGACCACCATTTGAGCACTGGATTGGAGCTTTTCAAAATTGCTGAGGGTTTGCGCCGAGAGGCTCAAACAGCGTTTCGAGAACTGCCTAAGTAACCAGAAAGGCCCCTGCAAATGGGATTTGGGCACAATAAAATGAGTTGCTCGCCAAATCGCTTTGGTGCAGAAAATTGTCAAATCTCTTCAAGAGGATTACAGATCTGATAGATTTGGGTTAACATCAGGTTAAGTCAAAGTAAAGGTGCTGTTTACTGCAACTGGAACCAGTTTCCAGAGGGATAGATACAGGCAGCTACGATCGAATCAAACCCAACTTACGAAGACTCTGAACGAAACAAACCCACTCGTCAAGCTTTTAGGATTCAGAAGAAATGGCAAATCAATACAACTTTTTGTACCCCCACAGTCGCTACAGAGGCGAAGTGAAGCCTGAAAATTTGGTATTTAATGCAAATTTACAGGAATTTTCACAGCGAGTCAGCTACATCTGCGGATTGGAGACGGGGGGCAAAATTACGCCGGAAGAATCTTATCAAGAAATTCGATCTTTGTGGAAGCAGCTTAAGAAGAGTAAGAAACAGTTGGCGATCGGTGGCGATTTCTCTGGTGAAGCATCCAACAGCTAAAAATTGCTGTTCCTGAAGGGCGCAACGATCGCACTCAGATCCCCGGCTTCTTGAAAGTTGAGCCTCCAAACCTGGTAAGGAATGAGAATTAAATAAACTGTAAGGCTTTGGATTCGCCCTCGCCCCCCGCCCCTCTCCCAAGTTGGGGGAGGGGAGTCAGCAAGAGTCCGGTTCGCTTCCCCTTCTCCCAAGTTGGGAGAAGGGTTAGGGGATGAGGGCGAGCTAGGCAACCAAAACCACAAGTTATTTAATTCACGATCTTAAGAAATATAAGGCTTGGAGATATCGAGAAGTCGGGAATTTTTATTCGCCGGATTGTCTTTTCCCTATCCGCTAAACGGGTGCAGCATCCAGCGAGACGAGACGGCCATCCTCCATATTTAAGGTACGATCGGCGAGATCTAAAATCCGATTGTCGTGGGTGACAAGCAAAATAGCAGAACCCTGCTTCTTTGCCAGGTCATGCATGATTTCTACCACGTCTCGCCCCGATTTTTTATCAAGGGCAGCCGTTGGTTCGTCTGCTAAAACAATTTTGGGATTGCACACCAAGGCACGAGCGATCGCCACTCGTTGCTTTTGCCCACCCGATAGCTCACTGGGGTAATAGTGCGCCCAATCCTTTAAGCCAACTGCCTCTAGCATTGACTCGGCTCGATCGCGGGATTCACTGGGTGAGATGTTGCCATGAAGCTCGATCGACATCTGCACGTTTTGCCAAGCCCGTAGAGAATTGAGTAAATTGTGTGCCTGAAAGATGTAGCCAATATTGCGCCGCAGGTCAACCAGTTTCCCCTCCGAAGCGCTCCGAAGTTCTTGTCCCAACACTTTCATACTGCCTTCTTGGGTCGATCGCAGTGCCCCAATCAATGTCAGCAAGGTAGTTTTGCCAGAACCAGAGGGCCCCGTCATGATCACCACCTCCCCCGGATCGATCGCCGTCGTCACTTCAAACAAAATCTGCTTTCTGAGTCGTCCTGCACCAAAGGAGTGATTGACACGATCGATCGCAATAATGGGTTCCTGAGACATGTTGGTTAAAAACTTAGCTTAAAAACTTAGCTTAAAAGATATCGGCTGGGTCAGCATCCTGAACTTTTCGAACTGCAACCACACCGGAGATCAGACACATAATCATCGCCAAACAGAGCACTAAAATACCTCTTGAAAGGGTCATATACACTGGCAAAGCGGTTGCATTTTTCGTCAGATTATAAATGCCAATACAAAGAATATATCCAGGAATATAACCCATGATTGATAGGATAATTGCTTCTTGAAACACGACAGATAGCAGGTAGCGATTTTTGTAGCCCATTGCTTTGAGGGTGGCATATTCTGCCAAATGATCGGTCACATCGGTGTAAAGAATTTGGTAAACAATCACAGTGCCAACGATGAACCCGATCGCCGTGCCCAAGGTGAAAATAAAGCCGATCGCCGTACTATCTTGCCAATATTTTTGCTCATATTCAATGAATGCTTGTTTCGACAAAACTCGCACATCTCCTACTACAAAATCTTGCCTGGCTTGTTCGGGTGTTTTCTTACGATCGATCCGTTGTTCTCCAGGTAAATTCTGCTTGAGTCGTGCCAATGTTTCGTCTAAATTTGCGCCAGGTTTGAGGGTGATCATGCCAATATCAATCAACTCTTTTTGGCGAGTGGTAAAGATGCGACGAAAGTTGAGATCACTGGTAATTAGGTTGCCATCTGCACCAAAAGAAGCCCCCAGGGTAAAGAGTCCGCCCACCTCGATTCTGCGGCTCTCAACCTCAGTTTTGATCAGACTAGCAGAGGATTTTGACGCTTCAAATTTTGTGGCGATCGGTCCAAATTCAGGTCGAGAAGCACTGTCAAACAAAACCACATCTGTCAGGCGCAAGTTATCTTGGTTTTCATTCATGCCTGGTAATGAAAATATATCATCTCCAGGAATTATGCCAATCACCAAAATACTGCGTGTCTGAGGTTGAGGAGGCCCCTCCCAAAAGGGATTTTTCCAAATTCCAAATCCTAAATAAACCGGACTCACTGATTGAACACCCGCAAACCCATAGGCTTGGTATAACCGTCGCTCAGGAAAAGTTTTCATGGCAATCAGAGAAGTTGATTGCGGACTGATGAGAAAGATGTCACCTTTAAAGCTTTTGTGTAGGGTGATTGCGCTCTCAAATAATGCATCCTGAAACCCTAGCTGCAAGAACATCAAAATGACTGCAAATCCGATCCCTGCTAGCGCCACGAGTAGACGGATTTTTTCACGTTTTAGTTGTAACCAGGCGAGGGGAATAGCAAACATAGAAAAGGAGGGAGGAGAACGAATAATGTGCGGGTAGAATTTTGGAGGGTTGAATATTAAAGAAACTAGGCTTTTGGCTGATATTTCGCTGAACCTATGAACGGTTACTTTTGAATGCTACTTTTCAAAAATTTGTGGGTGATGTTAATTTTTTAAGGCTGTTTTGTCTCACACAATTACAGGGTACAGCAAACTAAATCTGCCCCTCAAATTTACGCTCATCCTGGATTTTTGACTAAGGCTCGATCGCTACTTTGACTTGCAAATTGGTCAGTCCCGCTACTTGTTGGCTGTTGTCTAAACGGATTTTGACCTCAACAATGCGGGTGTCGGTTTTGTCTACCGGGTCAGTGTTGAGAACTTCGTTTTTGCTAATTTGCAAGCCGACTTTATCGACGGTTCCGGTGATTTCTCCGGGGAAGGCGTAGCTCGTGATTTTGGCTCGCTGTCCGGGTTGCACTTTGCCAATGTAGTTTTCGTCAACCTCGGCGACGGCGTACATTTGGCGGGTTTTGCCGAGTTCCATGATGCCCGCAGTACCCACCACTTCACCAGGGTCAGCATGGACTTTAAGCACTTGGCCCTCGATCGGGCTCGCACGATCGCTTTGTCTAACTCGGTTTTGGCCTTACGAAAGTTGGCAACGGCTACATCAACCTGCGCTTTGGCTTGCTGAATGTCGGTTGGGCGAACTTCGGCAACACTATTCAACTCTTGTTTGGCTTGCTCTAGGGCGAGTCCAGATTGTTCTAGCACCTGTCTGGCTTGATCTTGCTGTTGGGCTTTAGTTTCGAGGGTGAGCCGTCGCGTTTCTAGGTCAGATGCGGTAACTGCTCCTTCCTTCGAGAGTTGTCTATAGCGATCGTATTCCGATTGGGCATTTCTGACTTCAGCATTCGCCGCTAGGAGGGCTGATTCTGCCTTGGGGATTTCGGCGCTGGCTCTGAGAACGTTGGCTCGCTGGGCGTTGATGTCTCCGGGCTTGGCTCCGGCCTGCACCTGGGCAAGCTTCGTTTGTGCCTCTTTAACCTGCGCTTCGGCTTGCACGAGCGACGCATACAGGGTGTCGCCCTCATCCATTACCGCAAGGGGCTGATTTAGCTGCACTTGCGTACCTTCTTTGACTAACACTTTAGAGACTCGCGCCGTCCCGAAGGCAGAAGGGGACGCAATCTTAACCACACCGCCCTCTGGCTCTAACCGCCCAAGGGCGGAAACTGCATCCGCTGCCCCGTCGGGTGAGGGAGAGGCGATCGCGGTGCTCTGCGACTTCTCTGAATTTAGAACGGTGTAAGAAAACACCCCAAACCCAGCTATAGCCATAGCGATCGCTGACCCAATCAACACGAACCGAATCCCGGAGGGTTTCATTAACGGCTTGGAACTCACAAGTAGACTCCTAATGGGCAGGAAGTAAAAGGTGGCGATCGTTTGAAAACCACTTTGAAAACCACAAGGTGATAAAAGATAGCACGGAACTTAAGTTAATCGATTCTAGCTAAAAATTGAGCACTTAATAATAGTGATCTTTCAATGGTAGTCATGAGATGGATTAACCTTTTAATATCCACTGAGTCGCCCTCGACGTTTGGTCTCCCGTTCTGCCCAGCGAAACAATAGCAACCCCAACCCAAAATAGAAAAGTCCATTCAGTAAAGCAAACCCCAACAGGGTGAAGTTGAGGGGTTGTTGGCGGGCCATCAAATCTCGAAGCAACCCGGCTCCGGTGGTCATCGGCAAGAGAAACCCAAGTATTTTCAAGGAGCCTGTCAGGCTTTCAGTCGATATAGTCATCAAAAACAGCAACGCAAACTGAACCACGCCTAACAATTGTTGAACACGCTTGAGAAGTAGTGCTAGAGAGCCGAGGGCGAATGAGATGCCATATGCCCCCATGATGACTGCGATCAGGGGTAGAAACAACGCTGGCGGAAACGAAAGATATCTCCCTGTGAGTAATGAAATAAGGATGAGAATAGTGCTGATCAGCACAAACTGAATGAATAGATCAGCGATCGCTCTCGTCAAGAAAACACGCGGCGCACCAAACGGTGTGAGAAATAGCTGCTCTAGGGTTCCAGTTTGGGCTTCGTTTTGCAGCGTTCCTGTGGTGTTAAACAGAATAAAAGTCACAAGTGTCCACAGAACATAACTGACGATGATTGCATCTAAGCGATCGCCCAGTTGTAGCCCAGGGCCCGCCACATACTTCGCACCCAAAAACAATCCATAGAACAGGGCGGTGATAATAAAAATACCGCTAATGGCTTCGGCTGGATACCGGATAAACTGAATCCAACCGCGCCGCAACTCTGCCGAAAATAGCTTAAGTTCGTTCATTTTTTCACCAACTGCAAGAAGACTTCGGTTAGACTTGCCTGTTCTTTTTCAACTCGCACCAGAGCGATCGGTTCTAAAATCTCCAGCACTCGATAGACCATCTCTGACTCTCGGACATGGATCATTTTTGATCCACAATGATTTTTGGATCTACACAATCCCCAAAGCCACCCAGATGTTGAATTTTGCTGATGCGATCGTCGTCTAAAATGTCTTCGACTTCGATCGTGTAAGCCGTTCCCGAAAATTGGCGAATCAAGTCTTGTGTGGGTTGCTCTGCCACGATCGCCCCTTGGTTAATGATTGCAACTCGATCGGACAGTTCTTCTGCAATATCTAACTGGTGAGTCGTCAACAAAATCGCGCATCCTTCGCTGGCAATTTCTCGCACCAGACGTTTCACAGTTTGCGTGGCTTCAACGTCCAATCCCAGAGTTGGCTCATCCAAAAGCAACAACTGCGGCCGATGGATCAGCGAAACGGCGATCGCCAATTTTGCTTGCATCCCCCGTGACAATGCTTGCACCGTCGCTGCACGCTTGTGGGTTAGCTCAAAACGATCGAGCAATTCTCGTCCGCGTTGTCTGGCCGTTTTGCGACTCAGCCCCCGCAGCACCCCAAAATATTCCAAATTTTCTTCGGGAGTCAGTCGCCAATAGAGATTGCGATTGCCCTCCAACACGGCTCCCAGCAATCCTATGGCTCTTGGGTCACGATGGGGGTTGCGCCCCGCAATATTGACGGAGCCGCGATCGGGCAAAATCAGCCCCGCCACCATTTTGATCGTTGTCGTCTTACCCGCGCCATTGGGGCCGAGAAATGCCAGCACTTCCTGCGCTGCGATCGTCAGAGACACATCTCGCACAGCGGCGATCGTCTGTCCACTCTGGCGATAGGTTTTGTGCAAATGTTGCACCTCAAGGACTTGCATATTCAATTGCTAAACGGGCTACTGTTTCTTCATGATGGCAGACGTTAGGATCTGCCCGGCGGAGAATAGGAGGGAGAAGTTTTTAGGCTATATTAAGAACTGTAACAATATTAGGCTCGGAAATTGCGATTTGGGAAGCCTTGTGCATCTGTAATTTAGGGTTCAACTAGCCCAATCAGACCCGCTCTGCCAAATGCCAACTACTCTCGTGAGGAACTAATCTGTGACCCCATCTTTGCAAGTGCAATCTCAATCAGATGAACTATTGATTGCAACCTTTTTCAAGCAGTCAGAGGGGCAATGGCGATCGGAGAGACGCTATTACACGCTGCCCGACGGAGACGTAAAGGAGATGGTTAGCAGGGTGGCAATTCGCTTTTTAGAGCGAGGCTGCCCCCAACTTTGCGAGCTTGCCAAACTGCATCAACTAGACGACTACACGACTTTGACCTGTGGCGCTGCCGTCACTTGGGACAGTGAAGACTCCGTTTCGGGAAAAAAACAATCTCAAGGTTCGACTCTATTTGGCGTGTTAGGTTCGACCTTATATCGCGATCGTGGGTTTGCCACGTCTAAGCCCGTCACCGCCAGTTTCTACTTCACCAACTCAGACAGCCTGTGTCTGAGAACAGAATATAAAGGGTCTGTCTTCGAGGAAGAATTGAAGCTAGTTGGTAGCAAATACCGAACTCGGCAGACCATTATTTCCCGCGCAGGCGAACAGCAGATGATCGGTCAATACTTAGAAAAGCGCATCAGCTAAGGGATCTGCGAGGTAATCATAGACCACCCGCCAGGTTTCAACTTCGCTCAGCCTTCAACCGTCGAGGGTGGAGCGGAGTCGCAACCCGATTCATTGGTGTTCTATACTTTGTCAGGGCATAAAATTAAAGATTTTGGACGGGGTGCAGGGGTGGAACCCCTGGCTAGGGGCGCAGCCCCCACACCCCTTCTAAACCAAAATCTATAGGCTGACGCAGTATATTTTCATGCAAGGCATTGCTGAATGCAAGGATGATTTGCCCCCATCCCCAAGCAGAAGGATTGGGGAGAAGGGAGCCAGAATTCTTGTCCCCAGTCCGAAGGGAGGGCTAGGGTGAGGGCGAATTTAGTATGGCATACCGCACAAATCCCTAAGGTCAAATCTCACCCCTAATTGAATCAACCTGACTGCCCAGACAGAACGAGACTTGATGTTGAGTCCGCTTCTGTGCTGGGCATTCTGTTTATCAAGCTGTCGTAAAGGTGCAGGGGTTAATTCCGTATTTTTTGTTACGTAAGAATCGCAAAACCTCGCAAAACTCAGAGAGAAATTCGATCGCTCCACCGTAAAGCCCGCTTTATCAGATCTATCTTTCGACAGAATTGTTCTTCGTTTTGCCTCTGCAATACTATCCCACAGGAAATCCCTATGTTCTTCTTCCCTATTCGTTCCAAGTCTGATCAGAGAAGCGTCTACCAGAACTCGGCTAAATCCTTATATTCAAAGCAGAAATCTATGTTGAGTCACCGTCTCGTCATTGTTGTCGGCGCGGTGGTAGTGGTTGCGTTGGGCACGATCGCCCCTGCTCAGGCAGCCACCGTCACCTTTAGCGGCACGTTGCGATCGCTGTCTGATCCCGGTCAGATCACAGGCTACGATTCTAAAAACCTTGCAAACGCCACCTTTAGAGGAAGTTATACCTTTGATCCGTCCACGCCGAACACGTTTTACTCGACCCGTATTGACAATTACAATCCTCCGCCTGCCAACCTGACCCCAGACCAATACCCATCAGGGCGTTACGTTCAGCCTGTGCAGAAGTTTATGGTGCAAATTGGAGCCGCCACGATCGATCTGCCGATCGGCCCAGAAACCGCTTTTTCTCGCCAGTTTGAGAACAGCGCCACCGACTCTCTTACGGTCAGCAATTTAGTCAGAGGGGAAACTGGCACGGGCGACGGCTACAGAGTGTTCTTGGCGGTTGCTGACTCGACGGGGCAATCTTTGTCGTCGGTTTCGTCGGATGCCGAATCCACCAGCTTGCCTACCTGGGATCGCAGTTACTTTCAAGTTTTTAGCCCCACGTCTCAGTGTGGAGCAGCAAACTGTATCTTTGCAGAGGGCATTTTAACCTCTCTTGTGGGTCATAGTTCTCATCCTGAAACCTCAGAGAGCGAGCAGTCTACGACTAAATTTACGGCTAAATTTGCGCCAGAGCTTTTACCGCTCAAACATTCACTCAAGACCTCTGGGGTCTCTGTTCCAGAATCGACTTCGATCGTCGCCCTGCTGGGGTTAGGAATTCTAGGTGTCACAGCGTTTCTCAAACAACGGTATTCTTCTATCTAGAATAATTTCAAGTTTTTTGCTACAAGTTCGTTGTGGCAAGTTTTTGTCGGGGTGCTAAGTAGGAAGGCGGAAGGATTGATCAGACGCATTTTGGCTCTGCTCAAGGCTCAAAGTCTCCCCTGGAGGAGGGTTGAGCAGAGCCGAAACCCAGCATCTGGTGGCGCTAATTTCACCCCACTACTTAGAATCGTGAATTAAATAACTTGTGAGTTTGCTTGCCTGGGTTCGCCCTCATCCCCTAACCCCTGCTCCCAAGCTGGGAGCA
>JAAUOZ010000135.1 GCA_012034655.1 Leptolyngbyaceae cyanobacterium CSU_1_3
CGAAAATAAAATACCAGTTCAGCAACCAGCGTTGACGAAATCTAACTCAACTAACTGGGATGTTATTAAACTGCAAGTCCCTAAGCTGTCATCATCTCTAGTTCATCTAAAACAGCTTCAAGATATTTTTTTGATACAAAGTTCCAGGTACTTGCAGAAGATAAGATATTTTCTTTCTTGTCTGCAAAACTTGCTTCCTCTTCATCCGTAGCACGATCGCACTTAGCCATTCTGTTACCTTCTTAGAATTTGCGAATTATTGCCTTATAGACCATCTCAAAACTACTTGGCTTTTAACGCTGACAGACCAAATTTAAACCACTACCACCACCTACAATCGAAGCGGTAGAACGACAAAGTTCAGCGGCGGTGAAAACCTTGAAACTCAGCACCAATGCCTCTCAACCGTCCGCTGCATTTGAATTGTTATGGCGCGATCGCTTGCTAGCGTGTAAACCAGTCGTAACAAATAAATGGTAAAGGAATAACCCACCACCATCGATTTAAGAATTGGGTTACTAGCTGTATCCAATTGTCCTCCTCCTTCACGTCAGGTGATTTATAGTCCACTTTTGCAGCATAGGATTTGTACTGACCACCCACATCAGTAAACCAATCTTGATCGCCTTTCTCAATGACCCAATCTTCAAAAAGCGGAGTTTCTGAGTACTCACAAAATTCTTTTATTAACTGACTCAAAAGATTGCTTAGTTTTGCTGCTGACACAGTATCTCGTGAAACCGCTTGTGCAGGTCTAACAGGCTTGCCGTCTGCCCCAGAAAACGTATTGACAAAATCTAGGCATAGAACACAATCGGTATGTATTAAACCTTCAGGAAACATCATTTTCCTATTTGATGCATCTATGAGAGATAGTACAGACAGATCACTAGCTATTTGATTCTCTAGAATAATTAGACCCAGAGCATCTGGAAGATTCAGAGCTATTTTAGTATCCTGTATTTGCTTGTTGGCTTTGCTCAAAGCATTCCCAATCGAGTTATATAGATCTCGCTTCAAGTTTTGCTCTGAAATATTTTCTTTTTTAGACAATTTCTCCACCTTATTTGGGATCTGGATATTTTGAACCTCCTTAAACTCGCAGACAACCTGACCATCGAATAACAAGGAATCAGAGCGCCCTTTTCCTTGAGGAAAATATTTGTTGTAAGAGGTGTCATCTAAGCTGATGGCTTGATTGTACGTTTCGAGAAACTCTCGCATCATGAAGAACCGTAGAGACTAGCAGTATATCTTGAAGTACCGTCCCCACCGACGACGAAGAGAATCTATGCAAGCCGTGAGAGGAGAAAAGAAACCTCCGATACCTTGGAGGTAGAAGATTAAATCCCTCTCAAAGACAACCTCGGAGGCTGATATGAAAATTCTCGCAATTGACCTGGGAAAATTCAAGAGCGTTGCCTGCTTGTTTGATACTGCAACTAACCAAGCGACCTACGAAACGATTCCGATGTTTCAAAGCGTGATCGAGAATCTCCTGCATCAAAGCCAAGCAGAACAAGTAGTGATTGAAACTTGTACCAATAGTGGCTGGGTCGACGATATCTGTCAGACTCAAGGCTACGGCGTTTTGGTGGCAAATCCGAACCAAGAAGCATGGCAATGGCGGAATGTGAAACGCAAGACAGACAAAGACGATGCGTTGAAATTAGCAAAACTCGCGGTTCTGGATCAAATCCATCCGGTGCATGTGCCCTCTGCATCAACCCGGCAGTACCGCCGATTGGTGAAGTATCGCAAAACCTTAGTTTGGCGGATGAATCAAATCCACAACAGTATTCGGGCATTGTTAATGGCCCAAGGCATGACGATGCCGAGTCGGGCGAAAGCTTGGACAATTGAGGGCATCAAGGCATTGAGACAACATTGTAACCCCATTGCTGAATGCAGTATCGATGAACTGTGGAAAGGAGAGCTAGATCTCGAATTGACCCTGCTAGATCACTTAGAAGACCAGCATGACCAAGTTGAAAAGCAACTGAATCAACTGGCAAAACACGAAGAGCAAGTGCAACGCTTGATGACGATTCCGGGAGTCGGACGGCGCACGGCTGAAGTCATCTTCACCGCCCTTGATAAACCTGAACGCTTTGCCAATGCACGGCAAGTTTCAGCCTATGCGGGACTTGTCCCTGACCAACGTCAATCTGGGCAGACGAATAAGCTCGGCTCCATTACTCGTCGAGGGTCACGACTGTTGCGAGGGGCATTGGTCGAAGTGTCATGGATGCTATTGCGGTTCAATCCTTGGGCACAAAAGACCTATGAACGCATCTGTGGCGGACAGAAAACCCGCAAGAAAACGGCAATTGTTGCGCTAGCTCGGAAGCTCTTAGTTCGATGTTGGGCAATGCTACGAGACAAGCAAGCTTGGAACCCGGATGGTTCTCCAATTCCAGTCAGCACAACGAATGGATAAGAAATCGTTCCAACTGACAAGGTTGGAACAACGGGTTTCAGTGAGTGCATCAACCTGAAGGATTGAGAAGTCAAGTTTGGATGTTTCGAGCGTGAGCTTGTAGTTATGCCTAGTCGAATGAAGATTGTCCAAGCGAATAAGACGCGCTCCCTTTGTAAAAACTCTTGAGACAATGCAAAAGTTGCACATTCAGTGATGAAATCGCAATCTGCATTGACACCTCGGATAGTCGGTTAGATACCAAACTGACCAGACTCAATCACACAAGTTTAGAGTTGCTGAGTGCTTCTTCCTAGCGGAAGAAGATGGATTTGTTCGGCTTCTTCTCGCACTCATCTGAGGCAAAATGTCCTGAATCTTACTTGACATACTCACGGCTACATAGTCGGCATAACGGCTAAAGTGAGCGGCGACGAGTAACCTAGAACGAAGCGAAAAGTCTTCAAATCGCCGCTTCATCGACTTGTTATCCCGCGCCTCAACGATGTAGCTCCATTCTAGTCATTCCCCTTGTCACCGAAGAGTTGGTCGTTGCCTGCACTTATGAAGGCTGGAATTGATATTGCTGTACAGTGCTACGAATGTTTTTGTTGACGGTGATAAAGCTAGAATCCTCCAGTTCACTTGTCCCTGTGGGAGTTGGTTGTGAAGCCAGAACTGTGGCGGTGATGTTGCGATCGGGTAAGTAGGTTAGCTCTGAACCCCAGCCGATCGTTGCGCCATTATGACGCAAGAAATTGCCAATGCCTGCGATACTACCGGATTCAAGACCTAACCCATAGAAATTACGTTCGATGCCATCAGGGGCTGAACCTGGTGGACGATTCACACCGGCAAGGAGATCGAAATTGTCGCTAATCATCAACTGCAAGGTTGATGGAGATAGAAATTCTCCTTGGAACAGGGCTTGCCCAATTTTGGCAGTTTCGGCGGCTGTAGAGACGATTGCCCCTGCTGCTGCTGCCCAACTCAGCCCTTTTTTGCTCACTTCATCGACTTCATTTAAGTAATCGGCTGTAGTAATCTTGCCATCACTATCTAAATCGCTATAAGTACGAGTAATGTTACCTCGACTCACCGCTTCCTGCGGCGCATAAAATGTCTGGTTCAGTCCCAACGGTTCAAAGATCCGCGATCGTAGCTGGTTAGCCAACGTTGATCCGGTGGCTTTTTCCACGATTTCACCTAGTAATATGTAGTTGCTATTACTGTAGTAGTAAGCTGCTCCCGGTTCACCCAAGGCTGGTTTACCTTGAACAAACGACAGTAGCTCCTGCGCTGGAATGGTGCGATTAAAAAATGCCTTGGGATCACTAAAGAATTGTGCCCTTGCTTTTGGTTGCTCTAAATAGCTGGGAATACCGCTGGTATGACCCAGTAATTGACGAATTGTAACCCGATCGCCATTCGTAATATTCTTCGCTAAATCTGGCACCCATTGATTGAGCGTATCATTCAGATTTAATTTACCTTCTTCGTACAGTTGCAATACGACTGTGGCAACGATCGGTTTCGTAATACTCCCAATTCCAAAGACTGAATTAGCATCCACGGGTGCTTGGGTTTCCCGGTTGACTAATCCTGTAAAACCCTGCCAAACACTACCATCTGGTGCAAAGGTCACCGCCGCTAGCCCTGTAGCATTGGGATTGTCCAACAGTGATTGATCCAGATTAGCCTGTAAGGTTTTTGCGAGTTCGACTTTCCCAAATAGAAAACTGTCGGCTTTAAGTCGGGTAGCTTTCACCCCTTGAAGTTCCGCGATCGCTTGACCTGCATCAAACACGATCGTCCCACCATTGTTGTCCTTAAAGGTCAAGTTCTCAAACCCTGCACCCAGACGTGAAACACGGATTTTGTCTTGACCGATTTTGAAATCAGTGATGCTGCTGGCGGATTTGGATAGTGCGCCGCCGACCCAGAATTGGTCGTTGCCTTCACCGCCCGTCAGCCGATCGCCGCCGTCATAATCGACCAGCGTGTCATTGCCTTTAGCCCCTTTTAAGAGGTCAAAGCCTGCGCCCCCGTCCAAATAGTCATTCCCCTGGTCACCGAAGAGTTGGTCGTTGCCTGCACCGCCTTTGAGCCGATCGTCTCCCTTGCCACCTGACAAGTAATCATCGCCTGCACCCCCCACGAGTCGGTCATTGCCACGGTTGCCGAATAAGCGATCGTTGCCTGCACCGCCATTGAGTCCATCATCCTGGCGACCACCACGCAGGGTATCGTTTCCTTCATTCCCAAATAGTACATTGGCTTGACGCGACGCACCGCGTAAGGTGTCATTGCCTGCCAGCCCGAAGAGTGAACCCCGATCTGCTCGGAGTGAATCAGGGTTGACGGTTGCAGTAAGTGGGCAGTTGGTCGATGACATCGAATTCATGGGAGTGAGTCCTTCAAAGGAGATCTGCTTTACAGCACTCACTCTAATCAGTCCTTGTTTGTCATACATCGACTGACAGGTCTGACCGATCGGTCAATTTCGCGATCGGATAAAATCAGCATTAAATGGAGATACATAATCTACCGTAAGTCATGCTGTTTGATTTCAGATCCTTATATCGCGGTTTATACCTACTCTTCCATCCACCGCTCGAATCAGCGGAATATCAGTCTTGGCGGCAGCAGTTTTTGCGCGATCGACTGCAAATCACCCTCAACATCGCTTTTCCCGTCACTATCATTTCGACCTTGGGAATATTCTGGGCAATCCTGGAGAATGGTACACAGGTCACTCAGGATATTTTGTCGTGGCTGGGTGATGCGAGTGTCGTATCAAGATTAAGAATGCAAGCGTCCATCAATGCGGGCGTAGCTTTTGGGTTGCTCTTGATGTGCTGGGGACTATTGCGGAGCCATTGGGGCAAGCGACAGCCAACGATCATTTTTTTCCTAATTTCTTCAAGCTTTACTTGGAGTGACATGATTGTTGGGACGTTTTTGGGTATTCCATCAGTCCCTCAGCCTTATTTTTTCTTGGTGATAGCAGTATTAATTCCGGTTCACTGGCGGTTGCACTTGCTCACCCAATTGTTACCCCTCTTTCATTACCTCTTTCTGTATCGCCTCCTAGGATTAACCAAAATCGGTCAGCGTGAATTTTATAATTATAATTTCGTTCCAGATTTAATTAGCTTTAGTTGGGTCGGGTTGACTTGTATTTTAAGCGTGTATTTGTATGAAAAATTAAAACGATCAGAGTTTGAACTTCAAAGACAATTACGTGGGGCAATTCGTGCAATTTCCCATGATTTAAAGAACCCAGCTTTGGGCATTTCCGTAACCTTACAAGGCTTATTGCTCCGGAGCGATCGACAAATTAGCCTCGATCGCCGTATTTTAGAGACTTTGTTAGCAGGTAGTGAGCGGCAAATCCAATTGATTGACTCACTACTAGCAGTGCAATCAGTAGAGGCAGGAAGTTTAGTATTGCATTGCCAACCCCTCGATTTATCTTCTTTAGTCAATGATGTAGTTGAAGATTTATCCATGATTCTCAAGCAGCATGACGTTACGGTAGCAAATTACATCAATCCCAATTTGCCAATGGTCAATGCTGACAAGATTCAAATTTGGCAGGTGTTTAGCAACTTACTTTCTAATGTGCTGAAACATAATCCTAGCGGTACTCAAGTTGAGATCAGTGCCGCATTAGTTCAACGGCGAAACAGGCAATGGATTCACTGTAGGGTTCAAGATGATGGGATTGGCATTCCCGCCACGCAATTACCTGATCTATTTCGGCTCTATACTAGGGGCGCGAAGGCTAAACGGATGCCTGGACTGGGATTGGGGCTGTATTTATGCCAACAGATTATCACAGCACATCAGGGCGAAATCGGCGTATTCAGCCAACCCAATGCGGGGAGTTGTTTTTGGTTAACGTTACCGATCTCATCTTCTCTAAACCAATCCTGATCGTAGTGCAGCAACAGCAGCTTGAACACGATCGTCTACGGTTAATTTATTCATAATGTTGCGAATATGTGACTTTACCGTACTCAAGCTAAGATACAGTATTGCTGCAATTTCTGGATTCGTCTTCCCTTCCACCAATAATTTCAAAATCTCTAATTCACGGGGAGACAGTTCAACTTTGGGGGTTTGCGATCCTACGGAGCTTGGCGAAGCCAATCGCGGGGGCTGTAACTGGGCAATCACGATTCGAGCGATCTGCGGATCGAGGTAAATTGCCCCTTCTTGTACAACGCGATCGCATTCAAAAGCTGCTGCAAACTTGTGCCTTTAATACAATAACCATTCGCTCCACAGGATAATGCGGCAATAATCTCAGTCTCTTCTGCATGGGAGGTCAGCATCAAAATGCGGACATTTGGCAACTTTATCTTAAGTTGCTGCGTTGCTTCAATCCCATCAAGCTGTGGTAATCCTACATCCATAATCACTAAATCTGGCTGGAGTTGACTGACGATGGCGATCGCAGCATATCCATCAGCCGCTTTTCCAACGATCTTAATTGCCGAGTGTGCTGACAGAAATTGCACCAACCCCATTTGCATGACTGGGTCATCTTCTACTAACACAATTTTGAGGGGTTCCAGGTGGGAATTTAGTGTTTCTGACATGATGATTTTGCAAGTTAATTGCCCTAACAGTCGCGATCTTTAAACTGCGAAACTATTTTCCTTAGAAATTGTACTTCAAAGCTCCGATGAATCACAATTTTCATACGGTGTGATTCGCTGGCAGTCAACAGCGATCGAACTGTTCAAGGAGTCCACTCAGTTTATTACAATGGTTCGGACAGAATTAAGCAGCAATCACCCCCTAAGAGCGCAAGTTCTGGTAGTTGGGATGGGCTTTAATCACCGTCGGGGATAGCCCTAACTTTGAAATAAAGGTGTCGAGTAGGTGGTCGTTGAGTGCCCGCCGCTTGACACTCGCCATCGAAAAGACAAAGGGCTGATTGCCCAATTGCTGCTGATGCACCTCCAGTTTGGCAAGATTGATCGCAGTGAAACTGGCATTGAATGGAAGTCGAGTTTTGTGCTAGAGCGCGACTGGCAATCACTCAGACCAGTAAACTGCTTGGCCGAAGCGGAACAGGAATTCGATCTGAAAGCGCAGTTCTATCAGAGTACGACATTGACCAAGACTTTTCATATATGCAGGAATTCTAGATCACCAATTATTTGACAAAGTTTGTTCATCCTCTCAGGTTGCAACTGGGAGGAGTTTTCTTGGAGATTGAATTATGACCCATGCTTCGGATCATCCCTACGCGATTCTCGTTTTGAATCCACAAGCTAGATTGCCGAAGTTTGCTTTTTTCCGGGTTGTGAAAGTGAAGTTAACCGGAGAAATCGCCACGATTATTGGGATGAAATACGACTCCAGCAGTGAGCAATCTGAAAACCAGGACGAGAAATGGCTTTATCTGCTGAATGGTTTAACTAAATGAGGCGCTGTTTGGTGGAAGTTTGACCAGCTTCGTAGTCTCGATCGTTGTTAACGTTTCAAGTCTTACCCCTCAAAGTATTTCCCTGAGTGCTGGATTCAGGGAAATATTTTCATCACCAATCATGCTCCCTGTTGAAAGTGGCAATCAATTCCCGATCGCTGAACTAGAACGCTTGCTCGATCGAACCCAATGGGCGGTTTATCACGTCCAGCGGATTGACAAGCAATTGAACGAGAAGAACGGCAAACCTTATGTGAACGCCGATCGTAAGAGCGCATTTCTAAATTAATGATTAAGCTTGCTTCTCGCGTTCACCCAGCCGTTGCAGCATTAGTCGAATCATTGATCCTTGAATGATTGCTTCACTCATTTCTGGCAGTAATTCATCATCTTTGCTAAGAGCGCATTTCTAAATAAAAGCTTAAGTAGATCGAGCATGACTATGAACTGAATCAAGAGCAGAAAATCTGGTATATCACGAATACAATCATGGTAGAAGCCCTAAAGCCACGTCGATTTCGCCGTGCAAGTGAACGCGCAGCCAAGCGCTACAGCACCGACTTGAGGGACCGTGAATGGGAGATTGTCGAACCTCTGTTGCCTCGACCGAAGGCCCGAGGACGCAAACGCCAAGTGTGGCAGCGAGAGATTCTCAACGCGATTTTCTATCAGATTCACAACGGCGGCATCTGGAGCGACTTACCGACGGATCTGCCCGCTTATCAAACGGTGTACAAATACTTTCGACGATGGCAACGCCAAGGCGTTTGGCAGCAGATCCATGATGCTTTGCGGCAACAGGTGCGGGTGTCCGCAGGCAAACAACCGCAAGCGAGTGCTGGGAGCCTTGATAGTCAATCCGTCAAACCGACGGAAACAAGGGGGAGGTCTACGGCTTTGATGGCGGTCAATTGATCAAGGGACGCAAGCGATTTATCCTGGTGGATACGTTGGGGATGTTGATGGCTGTGGTCGTGGTCAATGCCAACTGTTCGGAGCAAGGCGGTGGGGTGATGGCGGTCGAGACTCTGGAGCCAGAACAAGCCAAAGCATTGACTCTTATCTGGGTCGATCAAGGCTATCAAGGCGAGAACTTTGCGCGCGTGGTCGTACAACTTTGTGGGGCAACGGTTGAAGTCGTCAAGCGCGCTGACCCCGGATTTGTCCTTTTACCCAAGCGATGGGTGGTCGAACGAACCTTGGCTTGGATCAATCAAAATCGACGGTTAAGCAAAGATGATGAATTACTGCCAGAAATGAGTGAAGCAATCATTCAAGGCTCAATGATTCGACTGAAGCAGAAACCGCAGGTGATCCGATGACTGGACAGAAGTGGCTGCGTCGAGATTTGCGGCAGTTGAGTGCTGACCTGAAAGCTCAAGGTTTCGATATTAGCCATGTCACAGTCGGACGACTGCTCAAACAGCAAGACTATTCACTCAAATCTAATCATAAAGCTGTTACGACCGACCATCCTGAGCGAGATCGTCAGTTCTGCGACATCGAACGAGTCAAGCGACTCTTTCAAGCCAATGGACATCCTGTGATTAGTGTCGATACCAAGAAAAAGGAATGGATAGGCAACTTCAAAAATTCAGGTCAACCGTGGCGACGAGAAGCAGAACGGGTCAATGCTCATGACTTTCCAGAGGACGCATTGCTGCGGACTGTTCCTTACGGCATCTACGATGTTGCTCATAATCTCGGCTATGTCTATGTAGGAGTTTCGGCAGATACGCCCGCATTTGCGGTTGATGCCATTTGTCGTTGGTGGAATCGACGAGATCGCCCTCGCTTCCCCAACGAAACAAAATTGCTGATTCTGTGTGATGCAGGTGGGAGCAATCGCTCTCGCTCTCGCAACTGGAAACGACAACTTCAAGTCCAATTAGCAGACGTTGCTGCGATTGAGGTTATGGTCTGCCACTATCCGACTGGAGCATCAAAGTGGAATCCGATTGAACATCGATTGTTCAACTTCATCAGTCTCAATTGGGCAGGCATTCCACTTCGTTCTCTAGCAGTGATGATGAGGTTGATTCGGGGCACGACGACTGTGGCAGGTCTCAAAGTCAAAGCTGCAATCATCCAGCGTCATTATCCAAAAGGGGTCAAAGTTGCGGATCAGGAGATGGCAACCCTCAACTTGCGCAACCGTCGGATTTGTCCGCAATGGAACTACATCCTCAAACCCCGACACTCCATCTCTAAAAAACGTCAAATTATTTCTTAACGACTCCTTAGTAAAATGACTCCATCTACTCTATTTGTCTGTGTTCTCTGCCGTTTCTCGGCATCCGAATCGAAAGCTGTTCCGCGGCCTGGTCAAGCTTTGTTCGACGAACTTAGTAAGGCGATCGAACATTCTGATGGCATAACTTTACAGCCTGTTCGCTGTATGGGAGCCTGTCGCTCTGCCTGTGTTGCCGCATTTGCCGCTCCTAACAAACTGACGCTCGTGCTGAGTAACCTATCTCCAACAGAATCGGTTTCAGACTTGCTGCAATTTGGTCATCAACACGCAAGTTGTACAGATGGAAAAGTTCCATACAAAGAGCGTCCAGAGACAATCAAGCAGAAAATTCATGTAGTTCTACCACTGCTACCAAATCACAGTCCTTAATAGGAATCTCTCAAGATTGCTCAAGCCTTGAACAGTCAAGATTCTTCTTTCGGTTGCAATCGATCGAGCCTTAATTGATGCTGAGTATTGAACAGCGATCGAAATCCTAGTAACACAATTCCGATCGTGGCAAGTCCGGTTCCTGCCGCGATCGCAAAATCAGCACAATCTGATAGCGCACTGCATCGGTTGGATTGGCTCCTGCAATGATCTGTCCCGTCATCATTCCAGGCAGGCTGACCGTTCCCATAACCATCATTTGATTGATTGTCGGAATCATTCCAGTTCTTACAGCTTCCTGAATTGTCTGCTGAGCAGCTTCCCAACGAGTCGCACCGATCGCTAACAAAGATTCGATCTGATCTCGTCGAACTGTTAAATCTTCAGTAAAGCGATCGAGTGCTAAAGAAGTTCCGGTTAAAGCGTTCCCTAAGATCATGCCTAGCATGGGAATAATATACTGCGGGTTGTACCACGGCTCAACTCGAATGATTCCTGTAACGATCGCTCCAATCATCAGTGCAGAGGAAGCAAAAATCGAAACAAAGCTATTCCAGAACATTCCTCGATAGCTGCGCTTTGTTCGAGCGATCGCAGATTGTCCTGCTAAAAGTGCCATAACTAACGTGACTGCTAAAACAAGCAGCGGAGACTGGAGCGTAAAAATCCACTTCAGAATATAGCCAACTAGCAAAAGCTGAACAGTCATCCGAACTGAGGCAATCCACAACTGCTTTTCTAAACGAAGCTGTAGCACGATCGACAAGATGAGATTGATCAAAATCAGCATTGCTGCAAGTGCAAGCTGTCCATTATCGATCAGTACATAAGCTGTCATAAGCGTTTGAGGATTAAACGTCGATCAGTCATTCGTTCTAGTTGTTCTGGGTTATGGCTTGTCCAGAAATACGATCGTATTGGGTCTTCTTGCTGCCAAAGGCGAACCAGGGATTCAAACTGCTGCTCAGTTCGGGCATCTAAAGAAGCGGTTGGTTCATCGAAAAGCAATATAGAGGGAGAACAGAGCAATGCGCGTAAGAATGCGGCAATTTGAGCTTCGCCACCGGAGAGAGCATGGTAAGGGAGATCGAGAAAGTCTTCTGAGCGTCCTAAAATCGATAGATACTCTAGAATTCGCGATCGCTGTTCAGGATAAGGTTTGAGTGTGCGATACATGGACAATTTATAAACAGCTTTTAGATTTTGCTCAACGGTTCCTTCTAACAAAGCAGGACGCTGGTGTAAGTAAAGAACCTGAGTTCGATAACGAGGAACGAACCAATCCGATAAGCCTTTTCCTTGAAACTGAATACTACCCGATTGAATTGGATCGAGTGCTGCGATCGCTCTCAACAATAAAGTTTTTCCCGCTCCTGCTTCTCCTACGATCGCGCATCGCTCCCCCGGATGCAACTCAAAATTAAGATGCTTCCAAATCCACTTGCCCTGAATTTGCCGCCCCACATTCTGAATGACTAACAAATTAGTGCCCATCAGCCCATCAGACTCACTATACAGAATATTGTGTCAAAAGGTCAGTGATTAAAAAAGTCCGTCTAGCATTCAAAAAAAGTTCCGCTAGCCGCCAAAATGGTCTTTTGCAATGGGTCAAGATTCGGTAATCTAGCGAGGGAAGACTTTTGTAATCGAAAAAATGCGAAACTTTAAGCGAACTTCTAAAGCGCCCCTATTTCGACTGTTGAACTATGGACAGCGGTATCGATCGCAGATCTGGCAGGCAACCGTTTGTTCGATCGTGAATACGCTGATGGATCTTGCGCCTCCAGCGCTGATGGGAGCCGCGATCGATGTCTTACTCAAACAGCAGGACTCTTTTTTATCTCGGTTCGGCATTCAGAATGTGATTCATCAGTTCTTTCTCCTGGCATTCTTGACGGTGCTAATTTGGGGACTCGAATCGCTATCGAACTATGGCTATGATTTGCTCTGGCGAAACCTCGCTCAAGATATTCAGCATGACTTACGATTAGAGGCTTACACTCACTTACAAGAACTAGAAGCCGCATACTTTGAAGAGCAGACCACAGGCGGATTAATTGCAATTCTCAGTGATGATGTTAATCAACTAGAGCATTTTCTCAATACGATCGCGAATAACATTATTCAGATTATTAGTGCCGTCGTTATTCTGATGATTGGTGCTTTTCTAGTCTTACCAATCGAAATCGCGATCGCTTCAATGTTACCAATGCCCTTTATTCTTCTCGGTTCTCTACGCTATCAAAAGCTACTAGAACCTCGCTACGATCGCGTGCGTGAGCAAGTCGGCGATCTCAATGCTCGTCTCGAAAACAATATCAGCGGCATTACCACCATCAAAAGCTTTACGGCTGAGGCGTATGAACGCGATCGCTTAAAAGCAGAAAGTAACGCCTACCGTCGCAATAATGCTAAAGCGATTCGTCTGTCTGCTGGATTCATTCCATTAATTCGCATTTTAGTTCTAATCGGATTTACAACATTATTGGTACTCTGGTGGCATTGCAGCATTTTCGGGAAGATTGTCGATCGCGAGTTATAGTATTGCGCTGATTCTGATTCAGCAATTGCTATGGTCGCTCGTCGATTTGGGTGAAATCTTTGACTCTTATCAACGGGCAATGGCATCGACAAGACGCATTATGGATTTGCTTGATACACCTGTTCAGATTCAGGCGGGAGAGATTGAAATTGCAACCGTTCGCGGCGAAGTAAACTTTGAGCATGTCACTTTTGCTTATCCTGGTCGGAGTCCTGTTTTAACGAATCTATCGCTGTACATTCCGGCTGGAAAAACGACTGCGATCGTGGGTTCAACTGGCTCAGGAAAAAGTACACTCGTTAAGCTATTGCTGCGATTCTATGAGGTGAATTCTGGCAGAATTACGATCGATAACCTTGATATTCGTGATCTGAACTTACAAGATCTGCGGCGCAACATTGGCTTAGTCAGTCAAGATGTGTTCTTGTTTCATGGCACAGTAGCAGAAAACATTACTTATGGAACCTTTGATGCAACAGAGCAAGATATCATCAAGGCGGCAAAGGTAGCAGAAGCACATGAGTTTATTGAACGTTTACCAGAAGGCTATCAGACCATTGTGGGAGAACGCGGACAGAAACTATCGGGAGGACAACGGCAACGACTCGCGATCGCGAGAGCCGTGATCAAAAATCCGCCGATTCTGATTCTCGATGAAGCGACTTCTGCTGTGGATAATGAAACGGAAGCTGCGATTCAGCAGTCTTTGGCGCGGATTACTCAGAATCGGACGACGATTGCGATCGCGCATCGACTTTCCACGATTCGCCACGCAGATTGTATCTATGTGATGGAGCATGGACAATTTATCGAGTCAGGAACCCATGAGCAATTGCTGGCAGAAAATGGGACTTATTCTAACCTTTGGAGGGTACAGTCTGGCGAGTAGTGCAACCCCAAGAGAACCGCTGAACGTGATTGTGTCATTGCAAATACAGCTTAAAGGGTCAGTATGGTATTATATTGAGAATTAATGCTATTAAATAGATTGTCTCTGACATGACCTTACTCACGATTTCCGAATCCACCTACGACGCGCTGTGGGACGAGACAAACTTAACGCCGCAAGCGATCGATCCCATTGATCCACTGGATACGTTGCTAAAAGTTCCAACGGAATTGGGCAGGGATTTCGGCGGGAAATTGACTGGCGAGAAGGATTGAATTTAACGATCGATGATTATCAGCTTCATGGAGAGCTGAAGCGGCGATTTGAGGAGCATGAACATCCGATTCAGATGGGATTTTTGCTGCTTGGGCACTACAAAAGTAAAGACGAAGAAGTTTACCCAGGTATTAACTGGTTTTGCGGCAGTGGCTTGGCAGCAGGTGGACTCCATCAAGAACTCGCGCAACGGCTTGTGAGAGTCGATATTCACATTGCACCTAGTCTCTATCGCTCCTTTATGGCAAACTCAGCAGGTGAAGTCCCTGAGCAGTTCGACCATCTATTTCGAGAGTTGCATCAACCTTATTTCTATCGCTATGGAGTTGTCACTTCTGAGATGCAGCTTGCATTGCGGCAACTGTTACGCTGTCCGTTTCAAGGTGCGACGAAGCGGATGTACCTTGAAAGTAAGATTTTAGAACTATTAGCATTGATGACGGAGCAAGAACAGTCAAGAACGATCGCACTACCGTTGCAGATGGATGAAGTCGATCGCATTCACGAAGCCCGGAAGATATTACTACAGCGCATCAATCATCCTCCTTCTCTAATTGAACTAGCGCGATTGGTCGGTCTAAATGATAATTCGCTCAAACGAGGATTTCGGCGCGTATTTGGCACGACAGTCTTCGGTTATCTGCATGACCATCGGCTAGAACAAGCACAGCAATTACTTGCGAGTGGAGAGATGAAAGTGTCTGAAGTGGCGGCAGCGATCGGGTTTGAGAGTCGCAGCTATTTCTCGATCGCGTTTCGCAAAAAGTTCGGTATGAATCCTAAAGAGTATCAACTGCACTGTCAGCGATCGTCACGAGGTTTGAGGTGGACCCGTAGGGTTGGACAAAAGATAGATAGGGAATAAGCTACAGTTCTAGATCACAATTGCATTAGCTTTGTTGATCTAAAACTCATTCACGCTTTTGCTTCTTTTGTATTCGCACTTCTTAGATTATC
>JAAUOZ010000136.1 GCA_012034655.1 Leptolyngbyaceae cyanobacterium CSU_1_3
TAGAGTGGTTGATTCCCCTGTCCACTAATTCAAATGTACGACAAAAGGAGAACTATTCTGTGAAGATTTCTGAGAGATTGGCGCTACCGCGCCGTCGCTATCCATCCCCACCGCATGGCGGATGGGGAATTCCGCGAGGTTGATAAAATAAAACAGCTAAACGATAACTTTTCTACGTAACATTGCTAAGTAAATTGACCTTAAATAAAGACGTTTCTACCTCATCTCAAGGCAGCAAATGAGGTATCTTGTTTTGGGCTTAAAAGTTTAGCACTGTAAGCCCGGACACACTCTAAACTCACAGGCAAGAGGAAGCAGAATATGGTCGTGCCAGGAAGTTGTTCGCCAAGCGTTGCTGCTGGAATGGCGGCATTGCAGATGTTTTACAATCTCTCAACAGGACTGTGGGACACAACGGGGTGGTGGAATTCGGCAAATGCTCTAGAAACGACGATCGATTACTCTGCCATCACTCAAACAATTACCTATCGCACTAATGTGTTCAACACGTTTGAGAAAAATAAACACACCAATTTTCTTAATCCCTGGTTTTATGATGATCAGGGCTGGTGGGCTTTGACGTGGATCAAAGCTTACGATCTGACAGGCGACACTCGCTATCTAGAGATGGCGAAAACGATTTTTGAAGACTTAAAACAAGGCTGGGATTCAACCTGCGGTGGGGGAGTTTGGTGGCACAAACGGCGAGAATATAAAAACGCGATTACAAATGAATTGTTTCTGGCGATCGCAGCAAAACTACATCTGAGAACTCCTAATAGCACCGGAGAAGATAGCTACCTCAACTGGGCAAAACGAAGCTGGGAATGGTTTAAAAATACAGGAATGATCAACGCCAACAACATGGTAAATGATGGCTTAGATCAGGCTTGCCAGAACAACGGCAAAACCACTTGGACCTATAACCAGGGCGTGATTTTAGGTGGGTTGGTGGATATGTATCAGATCACCCACGATCGAACCTTTTTGCAGCAGGCAGAAGCGATCGCCGATGCTGCCCTAAAAAATCTGGCTCCCAACGGTATTCTTCAAGAACCCTGTGAGCCAAACGCAGACTGTGGTGCAGATGGGCCCCAGTTCAAAGGTATTTTTATTCGCAACCTGTCTGTGCTCTATCGAGTGCTGCCCAAGCCCCAATACAAAGCGTTCATCGCGCACAATGCTGAATCGATCTGGTCGCGGCGAGATCGGAGCAACCAATTAGGGCTGAGTTGGGCAGGTCAATTCGATCGGGCAGATGCCTCTCGGCAGAGCGCAGCGATGGATGCCATCAACGCTGCCATCTCATTGGGAACAAACGGCCTCACCTATCAAGCCGAAGATGCTGCCCTGCAAAATGGAAAGTCGCTACGATCGAGTCAGGATACCGGGGAGCAGGCTACGCTGAAAATGAACCCGGAAACGATGCTGTCACCTTCAAGGTGAAGGTTTCTTGTGATGGAAACTATCGCCTTATCTTTCGCTACATGACTCACGATCAAAACGCCTCTCGGCGCATTCACGTAAACGGCAGAATGATTGCTCAGGATCAAAAATTTCCAAAGTCTGGGAACTGGAATGAGATTGAGATCTCTAACGTTTGGTTAAAGGCGGGTGAGAATTCTGTGTCTGTGATTCTCAATCCTTCTGCAATCACCGTAGATTCCTTAAAACTAGACGAGTTGTCTATCCATTAACTGGGCGGAAGATCCTCCTGGCGTTGGGGTTAAGTCCTCAAAAACCTGGAGATCGGGTCGTAGCATTTTGGAGTTTAGAGTTGTGATTTTAGAGTCTAGAACCCTGACTGAAAGAAATGAGAACCCTGTTAGCGGCATCAAATTTACATTTCTCTAGAGGGACATTAGGTATTAATTCTCTGAGTCACCCTTAAAACTCTAAATGCAAATTGCCACGCCAAAAGAATCGGCAGAAAGTCAGAAAACAAGTCGGAAAATTTATGAGATTTTGCTCACAAGAGAGAAGTTTTGAAGTTTTCTGAAGTAATTTCTTGAATACCTTCTATAACCAATGAAAGGATGTTCTCGGCTAGAAGTAATTTTTTCAAGGCTTATTATAAGTGTTCTGCTCTAACTGTTGTCGTTCCTTCGGTTTTAATGCCCTAATTCCCGCGATCGTCTCCCTCCTTTTCTATGATGCGCGGTCGCCTGTGTTCTCTCAGGTTGTGCCAGATAAAACGCTGCCCTCAGAGTCGAGGGTTATCTTAGAACAAGACGAATACCAGATCACGGGGGGCACGATCGCCGGTCAAAATCTTTTTCACAGCTTTACAGAATTTTCGCTAGTCAAGGGGCAATCTGCCTATTTTGACTCTCCAGCAACCGTGCAAAACATCATCGGTCGAGTCACCGGACTTGCCTCCACGATCGATGGACGCATTCGCACCAATGGCTCTGCCAACCTATTCTTGCTCAACCCAAACGGCATCTCTTTTGGCGAAAATGCTTCCTTAGAGATCGGTGGCTCATTTTTGGCCAGCACCGCACCTGCCCTAAGATTTAGCGATGGCAGTGTGTTTTCGGCAACCCCTCTTAGGCCCGCCCTGTTGAGTGTAAATGTGCCGCTAGGGGTGCAGTGGGGGCAGCCCAGCCCGCAGCGATCGTCAATCGCGGGAGGCTGAGTGTCGGGCAAGACTTAAACCTGTCTGGAGGAATTGTCACCAGTTTGGGTGAGTTGTCTGCTTCTAATGGGCAACTATCTCTAACGGCGATCGCCCAGATGCAGGTAGGCGTTGCGATCGCTCAAAACATAACCCTCATCAGTCAGGGAAACCTGACTTCTACCGACGGCCTAATCAAAACCCATTCTGCTACAGAACAAATTGGTAATATCTCGATTACCGCTCGATCGATTAACTTAGACAACACCAAAATTAGCAGTGATACCTACGGCAGCCTACATGGTAGCAACATTCTGCTCAACGCTGGCTCGCTCGTGATGCTCAACGGTGCACAAATCACCAGTCGAACCTTTGGAGTGGGCAATGCTGGCAATATTGAGATCGAGGCAGATACGATCGATTTAATTGGTATGGGTGCAAACGCTTTGAACGCTGCAATTCTGACCCGTGCAGAAAGCGGCAGTGTGGGTCTAGGCGGGAACGTCACGATCAGAAGTCGCTTTCTCAACCTGACGAATGGCGCAGCCGTTAACACCCAAAGCGAGGGAATGGGCAACGCTGGCAATATTCACATTATCACTCAAGCGTTTGAAGCCAAAAATGGAGGTCAACTGCGAACCCGTACCGCAGGAAGTGGGCGATCGGGCAACATTGATCTCACCGCGACAGAGCACGTCCATCTCATCGGAACCGGAACCTTCGAGCCTCTAGCAGCCGCGATCGTCACAGCAATCGTGCGGGGCAGAGCTATCTCGTTTCAGCCTCCTATCGATCGCGCAGACGGCGATCGAATTGCCATCAGCACGCCGAATGGTTTACTGCAAACCACAGCCCAACAAGTCGCCAACCTTGGCAATCAGGAGACAGGATTGTTCGCGAGTACTGCGGCGAGCGCAACAGGAGCAGGGGGCAACATTCGGATTGAAACTCCTCAGTTGCAGGCAAATCGACAGGCGATTATTTCAGTCAGCAATTGGGGGAATGGGAGCGGTGGCACTTTAAAGATTGATGCAAACAACATTGTGATGAATCGCGCTTTAGCAATAGCCAGTACGCTAGAAGGCAAAGGTGGAACGATTCGGATCAACGCCAACAATATCAAACTTGATTTCAGTCTTCTGATTGCTACTACAGCCAGTGATGAAGGCGCAAACGTCCAGTTAACCGTTAAAGATGTGTTGCTGATGCGACGGGGTAGCCAAATCACCGCACGGGGATATGACTTTGGCAATGGTGGCAACATTGACATTCAGGCAGGCTCCGTTGTGGCTTTGCCTACCGAGAACAGTGATATCAGTGCTAATACTTCTCAGGGGCGGGGAGGCACTATTCGCCTGAGGGCACGATCTATTTTGGGGCTAGACTCTCGTTTTTCTTTAACAGACCGCAGCGATATTGCAGCAAATTCTGACCTTGGCACGAATGGAGATGTGACGATCGACACATCCAATGCCGATCCAAATCAAGGAGTTTTCGAGCTACCTGCTGGGATAATGGACACGACCCGTGAAATGGTGCAAACCTGCACCTCGCAAGCCAATAGCTTTGTCGTCTCCGGGCGAGGAGGGTTGCCACCGATACCCACAGAAGTCTTGAGTGGCAGCGTAGGCTGGATCGATTGGCGCGGAATAACACCCGCTCAGAGGCAACCTCTACCCCCCCAGACTCACCACTCCGCCCCTTGGGTCGAAGCCACTGGCTGGCGGGTTGAACCCGACGGCACGATCGCACTGGTCGCGAATGGGTTCAACAAGCCAGCCTTCGGTCAGTTGTCAGACTGCTCAGAGTTTGGATGGTCAATGAGATGCGCGTTTGGATTCGATCAACTTACAGAATTCTCGTTAAACATTCTTTGCTGGGGCTGCTACTCTGCTTTGGTGGAATGGCAGCCATTGGGTTGCATGTCACAATTCATACTCTGTCAGCGATCGCAGCGATTCAACCAAGCATTCAAGGCGCTGCTCAACTCAGCGTTCAGCCAGAGATTCAATTAAATACTCCATTTGGCATTCAATTTAGTATTCAACTTAGTGTTCAAGAAACTGTTCATCCAAGTATTCAAATCAACCGCCAGATGACGGCTTCCGCCCCAAGCGGGCAAGAACTCTATGAAACGGGTCGTCTACGAGAAGCAGCCAGCGTTTGGGAAGCTGAAATCGATCGCAGCCAGAGCACGGGAGATCTCGCCCGCCAGGCACTTACCCTCAGCTATCTGTCTCTCGCCTATCAGCAACTCGGACACCCCAAAAAAGCAACCGCCACGATCGCCCGTGCGATCGCGCTCCTTTCTGAACCCTCTCCTCAAACGCTCAACGCCAAAACTTTCAATACTCCAATTCTCAATGCCAAAATTCTCAATATCCAGGGGCAACTTCAACTTGATCAGGGACACACTGAAGCCGCTCTGGCGACCTGGAAACGAGCCGAAGAATTGTATCAAACCGCCGCCGATCGCACGGGCACGATCGGTACACAACTTAACCAGGCCCGCGCCCTGAAACTGATGGGGTTTTACCGTCGAGCCAGAACACAGCTAGAGCAGATAGAAGCGACGCTGAGCGCGCAAGCAGATTCTGACCTCAAGGCTGCTGGGCTACTGAACTTGGGCAACGTCTTGCGGACGGCAGGAGATCTAGAGGCTTCTCAGAACGTTTTACGGCAAAGTCTGGCCATCGCTCGCAGGCTACGATCGCAGTTCCCGGTGCAGAAAATCTGGCTGAGCTTGGGCAACACCGCCGAGGCTAGAGAAAGCTCCTCTGCGGCTCTGAAACTTTATGCTAGAGCCGCAGAGGAGGGCAGTTCAGTCCAGCTTCAGGCACGACTGAGCCAGCTAAAACTTCTGCTCAAAGCTCCAGCACCAAACCTGACCCAAATTTCAGTCCTTCTCAGCACCATCCAAGCTCAGCTTGCCAACCAACCCCCTGGCCAAACCGCGATCTACGCCCAAATCGAGCTAGCAGAATGCTTAGTGAAACTGATTCGCACCGATCGCGCCTCCCATCTGGTTGAGCGATCGTCCATTCCCTCCCTGCTGGCGACTGCCATCCAACAAGCCAGAAAACTAGGAAACTTGCGAGCAGAGTCTTACGCTCTAGGGCGATTGGGACAAGTTTATGAACAGAATCAGCAATGGTCAGATGCACAATTTTTAACACAGCAGGCATTGACCCTTTCAGAAATGATTCATGCTTCAGACATCACCTACCAATGGCAATGGCAAGCGGGTAGAATCATCAAAGCCAAAGCAGATTTACAAAATAAAAACCAGGCTGATAAGAATGCAGAATACGAAAAAGCGATCACTTCTTACACAAATGCAATTAGTACCCTCCAATCACTGCGGAGTGATTTAATTGTTATCAGCCAAGATGCAGAATCTTCATTTCGAGAACAGGTAGAACCCGTCTACCGAGAATTTATTGATCTGCTGCTCACCCAAGCGAATGCATCACCCGGACTACAAATTGAGCAACAGAATCTGAAACGGGCCCAAGAAACAATTGAATCGCTACAACTGGCAGAAATCGCCAACTTTTTTCGAGAGGCCTGCCTCGACTGGCAGCCGCGATCGATTGAGCAAATTGACCCAGCGGCGGCGATGCTCTACCCCATTGTTTTGCCCGATCGCTTAGAAGTCATTTTGGCGATCGCAGGGCAGCCGCTACGCCACTATGCCACCTACTCACCACAGGCCGACATAGAAGCTGCAACCCGACGAATGCGACAATCGCTGCGATCCACTTCATTTGCTCAAGAGCGCTTGCCCATTGCCCAAGAAATATACACCTGGTTGATCAAGCCTGCCCTGCCCGACTTGTCTCGCCATCTGGTGAAGACATTGGTTTTTGTGCTCGATGACACCCTACGAGACTTGCCCATGTCAGCACTTTACGATGGTCGTCAGTATCTAATTGAGCAATATCAAATCGCTGTCACACCAGGGTTAAGGCTATTTCAAACTCGATCGACTCACCCCAACCTGAGTGCTTTGGTTGGGGGCTTTAGTCGGGGCAACTCAGAATTTCCAGCGTTGCCAGGGGTGAGCGAAGAGGTGGAAAAGATCAGTCAAACCGTTTCATCTACGGTGCTTCTGGATGAAACGTTTACGACACAATCGCTCAAAGATAAAGCCAAGCGTCTGCCGTTTTCGGTCATGCACCTGGCAACCCACGGGCAGTTTAGCTCCAAGATAGAAGACACCTACGTCGCTACTTGGGATGGGCGAATTAACGTCAAAGCACTCAATGCGTTATTGACCGATCGAGAACTACCTGACCTACCCGCGATCGAGTTACTGGTTCTCAGCGCTTGTGAGACAGCAAAGGGCGATCGTCGGGCAGCCCTAGGGTTAGCAGGAATGGCCGTGCGATCGGGGGCGCAGAGCACCCTCGCTACGCTCTGGCGGGTCAATGACCAATCTACAACCGCCTTCATGGTGCAGTTCTATCAAGCTTGGACATCGGGACTAACAAAGGCAGATGCCGTGCGATCGGCACAGCTTTACCTCCTCAACCAACGGCTATTCAATCATCCGTATTTTTGGGCCCCCTTTGAACTCGTAGGAGGTTGGCTGTAACCACTGAGTTGGTTGTAAACACTTAGAGTATCATAAGCTCTACGTAGGAGATTTGATGGTCAGATCCTTGAATTCACTAGGCTAAGGCTCTAGCACTTCCGCAATTATGAAGCACCTTTATATAAGGTTAAAAAAGTAATGAGGAAAATGCTTAAAATCTCAGCAATCATACTGAACATCTAGTTATGATCTCTAGGGTAAGTTTGGTGAGTTATCAATGATTTCAGTGTTTCAGATCCATTAGTTTCTCCCATCGGTTTTGGACTGGCTGAAATCCAGCCGTGAACGATCGCTCTAAATTTTTGCCTTTGGTATCTACGGACACTTTGGCGCTAGTGAATTCTTCTTTCATCAGATTTCTCTCACCTGCTGAGGATTGGAGTCTTCTGATTTTCTCAATCCGTAATTCTAAACTATGACAATCTCTTGCTCTGCGCTTCGTTGTATTTTCCTGAGCTTCTCACTAGGAGCAACGCTCAACTTTTATTTCGACACCTTGCCCCCCGTAACCGCCCAAAGCATTGAACCTCCTCCAGGGCAAGGCGCACCCAATGGGACGGTAGGCGGAGGTTCGCGCACTAGCACCAGATTTTGTGTAAAGGCATCGTCTACTCCATCTAGAAAGCTGAAAGCCCTCACCCCTCAAGGTCAAATCGGTTTGACGGTCAGCGATCGCCCTCATCTGTGGTTCTACTTACCCAAAACTACCGCTCAGACCCTAGAGCTTAGTTTGTTTGATGCTCAGATGAATGGACTCTACCAAACCACCCTGTCGATCAACGAATGGACGGGTCTTGTGAATCTTCCCTGGCCAGAAACCGCACCCAAACTGCACCACAACCAACCCTACTATTGGACGATCGCCCTGATTTGCAATCCGAGGGATCGCACAGACGACTGGGTGGTCGGCGGCTGGATCAAGCGCGTCGAACTCGATCAGAAATTGAGTGCTGCGCTGGCTGCAACGGATGCCGATCCCATCTCCCTTTATATGCAGCGCGGACTCTGGCATGAAGCGCTGTCTATCCTTTCTGAACGGCGACGCAACGAACCCGAAAATTCTGCGCTTGCCACAATTTGGGCCAAAATTTTGCAGGCGATCGACCTCACAACCCACCTGAGTGCTGCCAGCACAACCTCAAATAAATAGCGGGAGTTCAGCAAAAAGTTGTTCAGCTAATGGTAAGAGGTAGTAGAGATAAAGCTGATATCCTGCTTTTGTCTACGACTGACCCCCCGCTGACCAAACTATGTGGAAATCGCTCAGAGAGCACACCATCCGAAGACATCGCCTCAGCGCGATCGCGCTGGGCATGGCGGGTGCTGTAGTTGCTATGCAATTCACAGGAATTTTGCAGTTGCTAGAGTGGGCGGTTTTAGATCAGTGGTTTCGGTTGCGCCCGCCAGAAGACGGCGAATCTCGTGCCGTGGTGGTGACGATCGACGAGGCAGATATCGCCAATTTAGGGGTCTGGCCGATTTCAGACCTCACCCTGGCAACCCTGATCGAAAAGCTGAAACAGCATCAGCCTAGAGCGATCGGGTTAGATCTCTACCGAGATTTGCCTGTGGAACCCGGACGAAAATCTTTGCTCAAAGTTTTTGAAACGACTCCCAATCTCTTTGCGATCGAAAAAGTGGTGAGCGGCAAAAATGGCCGGGCAATTAGTAAACCTGCGGGGTTACAGGGACGATCGCAGGTGGGGGCGAGCGACCTAGTACAAGACAGCGATGGGAAACTACGCCGAAATTTGTTGTCTGTTCGCATTGAGAAGCCAGCCGCACAACCAACGGCTTTGACCAAATATACCCCGCAAACAACGGATGCCCTGGGGGTGAAGTTAGCCCTAGCTTACTTGAAAGTTGAAGGAATTTCGCCCCGATCGAGTGCCGATCGCCGCTCTTTGCAACTGGGAAAAGCACATCTACAACCCCTACGAACTAACGAAGGCGGCTATGTGCGGGCCGACATCGGCGGGTTTCAGATTTTGTCTAACTTCTACCGATTCAAAAGCGGAACACCCACCATCTCCATTACTGCGGTGCTGCAAGATCGAGTGCCCGCAACTTGATCCGCGATCGCGTCGTGGTGGTGGGATCGATCGCTGAAAGTGTGAGCGATCGCTTCTACACGCCATTTTCTACAGATACCCAATCTACCTGGTCTGGGGTAGAGCTTCACGCCAATATAGCCAACCAACTGATCGGTGCGGCAATAGACGGGCGAACCTTGCTAAAAGGCATTCCAGAACCCCTGGAATTGGGCTGGGTTTTGCTCTGGTCGGCGGTGGGGGCGGCGTTGGGTGCTCAGCTAAACTCGGCCCGATGGACAGCTTGGGTCAGCTTAGGGGCGGCCCTTTGCCTGACTGGGCTTGCCTACGGGTGTTTTCTACTGGGCTGGTGGGTGCTGGCGGTTGCGCCGATGCTGGCCCTGCTGGGGTCTGCGCTCCTGAGCCGAGGAGCAATGCTGTGGTCAGATTTGAGGCTTTCCCACCAGGTTTTAGAAGGGTACTCTAAAACGCTAGAGGTGAAGGTGCGACAGCGAACTCAGGAACTTCGCGATAAAAACACTGCCCTAGAGCAAGCCAAACAGCAAGCCGAAGCAGCAAGCCGAGCCAAGAGTACATTTTTGGCGAACATGAATCACGAGCTACGCACACCTCTAGCGATTATTCTCGGCTGTAGTGAAATTTTGGGCTATGACCAGTCCCTGAGCGCCAGACAGCGAGAACGATTGTCCACGATCGACGATAGCGTGCAGCATTTGCTGAAGTTGATCAACGATGTGCTCGAAGTTTCTAAAATTGAGGCTGGGGTGGTGTGGGTTGATCGAAAAACCGTTGACCTGTCGAAGTTGCTAAAAAGTTTAGAGGAGATGTTTCGATCTCAAGCAGCCCTCAAGGGCGTAGCCCTGTGGTTTGAGCTTGCGCCCAATCTGCCAGAGCACATTCAAACGGACGAAAATAAACTGCGGCAGATTTTGATCAATTTACTCAGTAATGCGGTGAAGTTTACAGAGCAAGGGCATGTGATCTTGCGGGTGAGGGTGGCAGAGCCTCGATCGCTACCGACTTCAACGATCGTGCCCTGCCAGTCTTTGCATTTTGAAGTTGAAGACACAGGCTACGGCATCGCCCCCGACGAGCTTGACACCTTGTTTGATGCTTTTGTGCAAGCAGAAGCAGGGCGCACATCCAAGCAGGGTGGCACTGGGCTAGGGCTATCGATTAGTCAACAGTTTGTCAAATTGCTAGGGGGAGAAATTCGCGTCCACAGTGCGGCTGGGCAAGGGTCGTTGTTTGGCTTTGAGATAGAGATCTAGCTTCCTCTCTTTTACTCTGTTACCTGAAACGGTAGCAGAACTGACACCGAGGCATACTCACTATTTTGGGAGTTGTGATTGCTGACCAGTCGGCCGTGTTCTATGCGGAGAAGGCGATCGTCAATGCCTGTTTGCTAGAGGTCTCTTTAGATCAATACTCCGGACAGTTTCGATCACCAAGGGGTTCAGTCTCTGTCCCAAAAACTGTCCGAACTGTTGCTAGATGAAGAATGAATCTATTCGTTGATGTTAAATTGAAGTTGAGCCTATTAAGTTGAGGTTGCTTACTATGGTCGTTTCAGTCAACGAATTGACCACCCAAATTGAATATCCCGACGAGGACGGCAAACCGATGGCGGAAGGCGACACGCAGTGTAGATACTTGATTTATGCCCGTGAGTCGCTGAAGGTTTACTTCCAAAATCGATCGGATGTTTATATCGCCGGAAATCTGTTTATCTACTACGAGCAAGGCAATCCAGAAGCCGTCGTTGCTCCCGATTCGTTTGTGGTGTTTGGGGTGAAGGCAGGCGATCGTCGCTCCTACAAAACCTGGGAAGAAGGAGACAAAACGCCCGACTTCGTTCTAGAAATCACCTCCAAATCGACCCGCAGCAAAGATCAGGGCGCAAAAAAAGGCATCTACGCTTTTCTCAACGTGCGTGAATATTTTCAATACGATCCAACTGGAGATTATTTATATCCCCCACTACAAGGACTGCGCCTCGACGAAGGCAACTATCGCCCAATGGCAACGACCACCCTGGCCGATGGTTCGCGATCGATTCGGAGTGAAGTGCTGGGGCTAGACCTGCGAATCGATGCGAGTGGGGCGTTACGCTTTTTTGATTCGATCACCCATCAGAAACTTTTGGCCCACGAGGAACTCGATCAAGCCCTACAGCAAGCAGAGCAAGCTCGTCAAGCCGCAGAACAAGCCCGCCAAGCCGCAGAGCAAGCCCGCCAAGCCGCAGAAGAACGGGCCAACCAGGAAGCGATCGCACGGCAAGAAATGGCAGCCCGGTTAGCAGAAATGGAAGCAAAGCTGCGATCGCTCAACGAAAATGCCTGACGAGCATTCATCTTGATCTGGTATTTTATTTTCGTGCTTGCCCCCTAGTGGTCTGTCAAAAATTTTTTAAGGGATTGAAAACCTCTTAAAAATAACCGCTTCCTCGTTTCCGCTCCGTCCATTAAAGTTTGACAGACTACTAGTATTGGTTCGTCAAGATCGATTGGTCAGGAAATTACATCAAAATAAACCCATCGCAGCAGGGCATAAAATTATGGTTAGTGAAGTCAAGACAGTCTCAGGGCGTGGAATTCCATTAGTGGGCAACGATATCGACACCGATCGCATCATTCCCGCTCGATTTCTGCGATCCATTACCTTTGATGGGCTGGGTGCAGAGGTTTTTATTGACGATCGCCACCAAGCAAAGGGTCAACATCCCTTCGACCAACCTCAATATCAGGGGGCTAAAATTCTTGTCGTCAACAACAACTTTGGCTGTGGCTCCAGTCGAGAACATGCCCCCCAAGCGATCGCTAAATGGGGCATCGCAGCGATCGTAGGCGAAAGCTTTGCCGAAATTTTCTTTGGTAACTGTGTGGCGATCGGCATTCCCTGTCTGACGGCTGATCCCAGCGTAACTAAGCAGCTACAAGAAATTCTCACTGACAATCCGCAGGCTGACATTAAGGTGGATTTGGAAACATTACAGGTGACGAGCGGCGAATTTGAGGGCGCGATCGCAATGGGTGAGGGAGCGCGAATGATGCTGACCTCCGGAACGTGGGACGCTTGCGGTCAACTTGTTGCTCAACGCGATCAGATTCGTCACACTGCGGCTAAACTGCCCTATGTCACCTGGAGCAAATTAGCTTCATAGATTAGCTTCATAGAATAGAGCGGGAGAGCCGCTCTGAACCCAACGTTACTTTTCTGGCTTCCCTCCTCCCCTGGTGGGAGAAGGGATTGAGGGATAGGGAAGATTTGTCAGTCAATTGGGTCAATCAACTAAAATTGCACTGTTGACATTCAAAAACTTTTCTTAAATGCTCAATATTTGACCTTTCAACTGTTGCTTGATTAAATATCCTAGGGTCTGCATGGCCCGATCGATATCGTCTGTCCAAGGAATTCCACAATTAAGCCGAAGACAGTTTCTATACTTTCTAGAAGGTGAAAACATAATGCCAGGGGCTACACTAATTTTATGATTTAATGCCTCTTCATAAAGTATCATTGAGTCAAATTTATTGGGCAACTCTAACCACAATACATAACCACCCTGGGGACGTGTGACTTTCGTTTCGATCGGGAAGTAAGCACAAATTGCCTGGGTCATTTTTTCTACTTGAGTTTGATAGGCTCGCCGCAAATGGCGCAAATGGCGATCGTATCCCCCACTGTTCAAAAAGGCAGCTACGGTTAATTGAGAGGGGAGTGCAGTTGCCCAATTGATGGTCATTTTGAGTTGCTCAATTTGCATTTGATAGCGCCCTGGCACAGCCCAACCCACGCGCAATCCGGGTGATAGCGTTTTGCTCACGGATGCACAATACAGCACACGCCCCTCAGTATCAAACGCTTTGACGGCTTTAGGGCGAGTTCCTTGAAAATATAACTCTCCATAAATATCATCTTCAATTAATGGCACATCATATTGATTAAGCAACGCCATTAACTGTTTCTTTTTTACATCACTCATGCAACTTCCTAACGGATTGCTAAAATTCGTCACTAATGCACAAGCCGTGATTTGATTTTTTTCCAAAACTGCCTCTAGATGTTCTAGAGAAATTCCTTCTTTTGGGTGAGTTGGTAACTCTAAAGCTTTGAGATGAAGCGCACCTAATGCTTCTAATAAACCGTAATAACTTGGAGATTCGATCGCGACGACATCTCCCGGTTTGGTTACGACTTGGAGAGACAGATATACTGCTTCAGCCGTACCATTGGTAATTGCAATTTCCTCCGGATTGACCGAACATCCTGCATCCATTAGTCGTTTGGCGACCTCATGGCGAAGAGTTTCACAGCCTTTGGGCGACGAATAAGAATGGGCGACTGCGGCATGGCTGCGGATTACTTGCCCCATTAAACGATTGAGGGCAGCGATCGGCAACAATTCAACTCCCGGAACCGCCGCCCCCAAGTTGATATTGTTGAGATCAAGTTTGGTCGCACCCAGTCGATAGGCCAGCGATACTTTAACTGGAGCGTTGTGCTCAGGCAGCGCGGATTGGTTGGGTTCTTCGGGAGGGGGCAGATGGGGTTGCTTGACGAAATAGCCCGACTGCGGACGTACCCCAATCAAGCCTTGATCTTCTAGCAGTCGATAGGCTTCGAGAACAGTCGAGATGCTGACAGAGAGTTGTTGATGGAGTTTGCGGACAGAAGGCAAGCGATCGCCAGGTTGCAGTGTGCCTTCAACGATCAGGTTGCGGAGGCGATCGGCTACTTGCTGATAGAGATTTTTGTCCTGGGATTTCTCAATGAATTCAACTTTCATGGCTGCGCGGGGCGAAAAGACCAGCACAGTTTATTGTTTGCTCAACCATAACAGTTGTTAATTTTATAACTGTACTCATTACAATTTAGCGCGACTGCCTCTGGTTGACCTAGAAAATATCCTGGAGAATAAACATTAAGGCCACCACAAAGCTATCACTACAGGATTCAACCTTGAACGCTACTGAGGTAAACTAACAATGCGGTTATATAAAACTTTGAATCGGATTTTGAGTAAAATTGCCAAATGCGATCGCTGTCAACTCTGAACCGAAAGTCATTGAGGAACACGATCGTTCTGGCAACACTCACTATCAAACGTATGATCCAATCAGCCAAACTCACGCTACTCTAAACTCTGAAGCAGAAGTACGAGCTTGGTTAGATCAAAGACATGCCTAATGGATAGGTAAAATGCAAAACTGTGATTACTACAAAACAATGGCACAGT
Organism: Leptolyngbyaceae cyanobacterium CSU_1_3; assembly: GCA_012034655.1. Classification (GTDB taxonomy): domain Bacteria; phylum Cyanobacteriota; class Cyanobacteriia; order Leptolyngbyales; family Leptolyngbyaceae; genus JAAUOZ01. The sequence goes on from JAAUOZ010000136.1 coordinate 14,505, forward strand.
ATAACCATTGGATGAACCAAAAGCTATATGCGACGTGTTCCACGATCCCAGACGATAAGCGACGAGAGGATTTGGGCGCGTTCTTTCAATCAATTCATGGAACCCTGAATCACATTTTGGTGGGCGATCGCATCTGGCTCGGACGGTTTACACACAGTCCATTTGTCGCGAAGCTTGACCAAATTTTATACAAACGACTTTGAGGAATTACAGCAAGAGCGCGATCGTACTGACCAAGACATTCTTACTTGGGCCTCCCAACTTTCTGCGGACTGGCTCAACCATCCCTTTGTCTACACTAGCGTTAGTCAGCCTGTCAAATCCCATACGCGGCCTGCTTGGCTATTGGTGACTCATTTTTTCAATCACCAAACTCACCATCGAGGACAGGTGACAACCCTGCTCAACCAACTTGGGTATGATTTAGGAGCCACAGATTTACCCTACATGCCAGGTTTAGGCTAGTAGAATGCGGCGTAAAGTTTGGCAACCGACTGGGATGGGTTTGGGTGGTTGGGGTTTGGTGGTTGGGGTTTGGGTGGTTGGGGTTTGGGGAGAATTGGTGGATTTCAGCTAAG
>JAAUOZ010000137.1 GCA_012034655.1 Leptolyngbyaceae cyanobacterium CSU_1_3
TGGTTTAGAAGGGGTGTGGGGGCTGCGCCCCAGCCAGGGGTTCCACCCCTGCACCCCGTCCAAAATCTTTAATTTTATGCCCTGACAAAGTATAGATTCTTGACTTCTGAATCAATGCCAGTCAGAAATTCGAGTCGTTAAACAAGAAGCGAAAGCGGAAAATTTTAATCTATCCTTTCAATCACAACACCGGAATCGGAAACAAACAGCGCGTAAAGAGAAACATCTCTATCCTGAATTCTGAATCTGAATAGTTCTTCTCCCCATTCATTCTTCATCTCTCCCCCTTCAGCCCTCCTCCCTCCTTCATCCTTCCCTTAAAACTGTTGGCTTTTTTTAAGATGAAGAGTAGGATTGCATCTATCGCTTCCCGGTTTGAAATCTTGCAGGCAACTGCGCTGTTCTTATATCGGTTATGACCAGAGATCGCGGCATTCCTAACCGTAGGGTTCCCAAAGCTTCGCACCCTCGCGATCGCAGAAGATCGGCTTCCTCCTCTGCCAAACCAAGGTACGATCGCCTCAGCCGCCCTACCTCCGAGAAAAATAGCTCTGCCATCCCTCAATCGCCACAGTCAGAAACTTTGAAACAACAGACCCTCAGCCCTAAACGCCCATCCTCCGAGGCTTTGCCCCTCGAAAACTGGCAGAATATGCTTCGAGGTTGGAAGCTTGCCGTCATTTTGGGACTCGTTGGCACGACTGGGTTGACAGCGCTCTCTTTGGGGTTTCTCTTCAAACTGCCAGCCGTTCCTAACTGTCCATCGATTTTTGGCCGCTGGCATCTGCCTCGCTACGAATGCACTGCGCCCAGTTGGCCGCCAATAAGCAGACGGTAAATGATCTGCTAGAAGCCATCCGCTTGGTCAATAGTTTGCCCGCCGATCACCCCTTGCACGATGAAGTCAGTCGGCTGGTTGAGCGGTGGGCAGAGGATATTTTAGGTCTGTCAGACGCAGCGTTTAATGCGGGGAAACTTAAAGAGGCGATCGATACCGCCCGTAAGATTCCTAGAAACACCAGCGCCCACGCCAATATCGAAGCCCGCATCGCCGAATGGGAGGGCATTTGGTCAGAGGCAGAGGCGATTTATCGTCGCGCCGAAGATGCCCTGCGAAAACAAAACTGGCGCAAAGCATCCTCTGAGGCGGCTCGGCTGCTGTCGATCGCAAACAATTTCTGGCAAACCACAAAATATCAAGAACTGAGCGATTTGATCGTGGTCACTCGCCAGGATATTAGCAAGTTAGCTAAGGCAAAAGATCTGATCGATCAGGGGGGCGTTGCTAATTTGCTCGAAGCCGTCAAACTGGTTTCTAGCATCAACGACAAGAGCTATGTCTATCAAGATGCTCAAGAGACGATCGCTGAAGTTGGGCAAGAAATGCTAGACCTCGCCCAAGCCACTTTAGACAAAAAAGATCTGCAAGGCGCGCTCAATATTATCAGCAAGATTCCGCCTAATACGAAATTGCAGCGCGAGATCGAAGACTTTGATGTGATTGCACGGGCGCAGTCTAAGGCCTGGGGAGGCACGGCGGCGGATATTGAAGCGGCGATCGGTCAGGCCCAATCTCTGCAACTGGGTCGCCCCTACTACGAGAAAGCTCAAAAGCTAATCGCTCGTTGGCAGCTAGAAAAGACCGATTTGGCTCAGATCGAACGGGCCCGCGAACTGGCCCAATCTGGCAAAGCCAACGACTTGCAAGCGGCGATCGCCCAAGCCTCTCTCGTACCAGATGACAACCCTCGCGCCCAAGAGGCCAAGCAACTTGTCACCCAGGTCTCTAGCCAGATGGAGGAATTGCAGGATCGCCCGGTTCTTGATCAGGCGGTGCAGTTTGCCAGTGCCGGCGATGTGGCCTCTTTGCAAACGGCAATCGGCGAGGCTGGGCGAATCACATCGGGACGATCGCTGTATGGCGAGGCTCAAGAAAGAATTGGGCAATGGCGATCGCAGTTGGCACGGCTTCAGGATCAACCCATCCTCGATCAAGCAGATAGCCTGGCAGACGCAGGAGATCTGCCGGGTGCGATTCGGGCGGCGCAAGGGGTGTCTTCTGGCAGTTCGCTTTACGACAACGCCCAGGCAAAGGTGCAAAGTTGGCAAAATCGCCAGCAAGCCGAGCAAAATCTCCAGGCGGCCAGAGATGCAGCCAATGGCGGCACTCCGGATGCGCTGTCCCAGGCGATCCGGTTGGCAGAGGGTGTGCCGAGTGCTAGTAGCCTGCGATCGGAGGCCAACCAGGCGATCGGTCAGTGGAGCCAGCAGATCCTACAGGCGGCCGTTAGCCAGGCTGAAATCGATATTGCAGGGGCGATCGCGACGGCGGAGAAGATTCCCCCTCGCACCGAGGCTTACGCTGCCGCTCAACTGCAAATTCAAGCTTGGAAGAAGGCCATCCTGAGACCCTAGCCCTTGAGAAGTTGATACTCTGAGCAACCAAGTGGGTAAGATGCTTGATTAGACCAACTGCGAAAGCAATGGGTCTAATTAGGGAGTGAAATTAAAGCAAACCAAATGCCGGGTTGAGCGAAGCCGAAACCCTCCTCATTGATTTGTGCCTGGTATGTTACTGCCACGATCGCTCCTAACCTCAGAAATTCCGTGAATCTCCGCTGCCCCCAATTGCTAATTTTTAGGGTCGAAAGGCTGAGGTTTGGGCAATAAGCTTCTATGATGAAAGGCATTCAAGCTTGCGAGTCCAATTCTCAACGCCAACGCGCCCCATGCCTGAGACCTCTAGCTCCGATCGCTACCTGGAATTGATTGCTCAAATCGTGCAATTGACGCTCAAGGGCAATATTCGCTCTAAAGAGCAGGTCTACCAAATGTTGGTGCAAGAGCTTGAGCCAGGAACCGAAGAAGTTTTTGAAACCTGCCTGCGCGATCGCCTCTCTCAGACTCAGCAAGAAGCCGACGACCCCAGCAATGAGGCAAAACAAGCCAGAGCAACCCGCAGCCTGAGAGCACTTCAGACCATCCGAGGCGAGTGGGATCGCTGGCAAGCCAAAAATCAATCGCGATCGGCAATCATCACTGCCCTGCACCAACTCGCCCAGGCAGACCCCGCCCAACGAACGCTGATTTTTCTCAAAGTCACCGACCCCAACCACCCCCAAGGGCTGAAGCCCGACCAGCTTGAGCAACTCGCCGCCACCCTCAGCCAGCAACCCATCTCTGACCCCGACACCCAAACGGAACTCTTGCAACTCGCAGAAGGCATCACCCGTGGACTCGCCTCTTGGAGAACCTTACAACCCTATCTCGTGACGTGGATGTATGATCCCGATCAACTGGGGTTTGAGAGCGCTTCTGAACAGAGCAACCCCTGGGCAACCTGGGCCAGACAAGCGATCGGGGCGGTTCCCAAGTCACTTTTTCAGGCATTGTATGAGCAACGATCGGTCAATGACTGGGCGGCGGCTCAAGAGATGAGTTTGACGAGTTGGGTCGAGTTGGCGATCGTGCTGCAATCGCTTCAGCAAGCCTTGATTAGCTGGGCAGAAAATCTTGTCTACGGGTCAAAAGTTAGCTCAAAAGTTGCGATCACTCTATTTCTCACCTTTGGCATTGTCTGGTCACAGTTGGCTAACGGGCTTCAGCGCTCAACTGTTCTCAATTCGCTCAACCGAGAGCGATATACGGAGGGCGCTTTTCGGGTGACTCTGCAATGGCTGCGAGTTTTTGCCCAGCGCGATTATTTTCCCCTCTATGGCACGGTGTTTACTTCTTTCACGGGGGGCTATTTTCGCAACGCCATGAATTATTTGAGTGAGCCTCTAAAGCGATCGGAAGGAACCCAGGAAAAAGCCCGAATTCTCACCTTGCTGGGGTCATCTCAGCGCGTGCGCGGCCCGCTTGATCTGGCCAAAGAAATGCACGAAGTTGCTAGAGAAATCGCCCAGGAAGCGGGCGATCGCCCCTGTGAAATTGCCAACCTCAACCATCTCAGCCGCATCTGTGTTCTTGAGAAGAACTACGCCGAAGCCATCAGCTATAGCCAACGAGCATTAATTTTCAGTCGGCAATGTGGCGATCGCCTAGGAGAATCGAATGCACTGGTCAATCTGGGATACAGCGAGGTCTTTCAGGCACAGCAGTTAGAGTCTGATCCAGCAGTTTACGAACGGGCGATCGGCTACCTTGAGCAAGGACTCGAAATCGCAGAACTTCTAAACGACGCGCAAAGCAAAGCTCTGGGATACACCAGTCTGGGGAGCGCCTATGTGATGCTGCATCAAGCCGAGCAGTCGCTCCAGTTTTTAGAGAAAGGAGTTAAAGCCTCCGCCTACACGGGCGATTTATACATCCAATCGATTAATCTTACTCAGTTGACCGAGGCGTTTTATCAGATGAAACAATTTGACAAAGCGATCGTTTCTGGCAGCCTCGCTATGTATCATTTAGAACAGCTTGGTTCCAGCGATTGGCGACAACCGGCTGGGTTGCTCACAGTTCTACAAGGGCAGATGGGCGAAACCTTCTATCAACAATTAGAAGCACAAAAATCTGGAATCATTGAGGTGATCGGGGTTGATGGCTACGACCACATCCCCAAATTGATCGAACAATATCGCAAGTCCTAGCTAGGGGTTCTGCCAGTCAAAAGTGCCACTTCGCAAACAGTAACAGCTTCACCTTATCTACGTTCTGTCGCTTGCGATACTCGAAATGTAAGTGGTCTAGATATTGGTTTAGCGGAGCTTGGGGGTGAATTGGATGAAACTATCTCGTGGGTCTGTGATTTGGGCATCGGTGGCAGCCGTTTTCGCGATAGGTGGGCCGGCGATGAGTCAGACGGTGGCGATCGCCCCAAACTCGCAAGCCGTCACGCTCAATGGTACGTCTGGTGGTTCTCAGAAAGGGGAAAGCTGTGTTGGGTATGTGGGCAACGCTCCTAACCATATTATTCGTGTCACAGCAGACAGCAATCTCCGCTTTAAACTTCAGGGGTCAGGAGAACCCACCCTGCTAATCACCGGGTCGAAGGGTCAAACTCTTTGTGTGCAGGCTGACGGTCTCTCAGGGGGCAAAATTGAAATTCCGGGACGCTGGACGCAGGGAAATTATTCTGTCTATGTCGGCGATCGCGCGCAGGGTCGCAATCCCTACACCTTGTCAATCACGCCTCAAAAATAAGGAGATCAGAGTCTCTCTCCTTATTTTGAGGGAAGGGGCTAGGAGATGAGGACGCAATTGCAAAACTCGGATGCACCCAAAACGAACGTCTCGTCGATCGAGATAAACAAGAAACCCTCGTCAGACACACTGCGGGGGTTTCTTGTTTGTGCTTCTGCTTTAATCCTTTGGAGGGAGGCAGTCTTAGCCTTAAATTCAAGAGAATGAAACTGTACAAAATAAAGCTGAGTTGGTTAGATAAATTCTATGAAATTCATTCGCATTGTTTTCTGTATTTTGGTTCCCCCGATCGGCGTTTTTCTGACCGCAGGTGTTAGCTCTGCTCTATTGATCAACATTTTGCTGACCTTGCTAGGTTGGTTGCCTGGGGTGATTCATGCCATTTGGCTACTGCAAAAAACAGAAGAGCGGCAAAACCAGGCTTACTAAAAATTTGTCCATAAAAAAAGCATCTCGATCGATCGCTCGCTCGAGATGCTTTTTTAGGGGCAGATATCTAGGAAGATAATTATCTGCAAAATGGGTTACGTTGCCGCTAACTCCTCAAATCTCAGACAGAGGGAGTTATATCGATCGCTGGGCTATCCTATTGTCCCCAGCGTTACCGAAGGACTAGTTGCTACCAGCCTTCATATCTCGTGCCATATCCAGGTAAGAGTTCATATTCGCACCCGGACGACGACGACCCCCATTGCCAGAGGGAATCAGATACTTGGTGGCAAATTCTACGGTCTGTGGCTCTTTGGGGGCAATTGCCACAGCCACAGAAGCGACTGGAAGGGGAGCAGTTTCAGCCGGCTTCGAGCCGTTCGCCGCCAATAATTCTGCTTTCTTAGCGGACTTTTTAGAGGTCTCAGGCGCGTCCGCAGCGACGGGCTTCTCAGCAACCGCTACAGATGTTTTAGGCTTTGCTGGCTGGGCTGTGTCGTCTAGCTCTAAAAAGTAGCCCGTACTCTTGCGAGTTTTGGGAGCGTCCCCGTTTGCAGACTCGATCGCGGCTTTTTTGCCCCCAAACAGTCCACCAATAAATGAGAAAATGCCGCCAAAAATGCTTTTGATGAGGTTTATTAGACCGCTCATGGGATCACTGCTCCTGGGATGTTGCTGATTCTAGAATTTGAGTTCTAGGGTTTGAGTTCTAGGGTTTGAGTTGCGGGGCCTGTCTGAGTTTGCACTCTTTTGCACGCTGTAGAAGGACGGGTTGGTGAGCAGCGTTTGTCATAGTTGACGAGTGCCTTGCTGATTTTATAGCGTCTCGATCGCGCTTTTTGCTCTAATTTGAGTTTTATTAAATCGCCGTTAATGCCAACCAACTACCCAATTACAGAGCGCATTAGATTTTCTAATTATGATTATCAGGCGCAGTGATGAACAGTTGCAACCCCAAATTCAAATTTTCTGTAGGTCTAGATACCGAATTTTGGGGATGCGAGAGGGCTAGCAAGCCAACTCATAAATTCCACCCAGCCCCTTAGAGGTCGATCTCCTGGTTGACTGATAAAGCTTAGAAGACCTTCACCCCAATTCCTCTCCCAGAGCGGGAGAGTCGCTCTGAACCCAGCGCCACTTTTTAGACTTCCCTTCTCTCCTGGCGGCAGAAGGGATTGAGGGATGAGGGGGCAAGGGTTTGTCAGCCAACCAGGGTCGATCGCTCTAGTAGCTTGTCAAACTTTGATTGACGAATCGGGAAGGGAGAAGGGTTATTTTTAACAGGTTTTCAGCCCCTCAAAACCTTCTTGGCAGACACACTAATACGATCGTGCTTGAGGCTTGTTAGAAAACAGCCCCAGCAGGGGCCCTAAAATTGCGCCAAAGACAAAGCCACCCGCATGGGCCCAGTAGGCAACGCCGCCCCCTTGCATACCGATATTGGTTCGAGCTTGGAGACTAGCCAAGCCGTAGAGCGCTTGCTGTACAAACCAGATGCCGAGATAAAAGACAGCCGGAATCCGAAAAGTCCAGAAGAAAAAACCGAGGGGAACCAGTGTCAGAACGGAGGCTCTTGGAAAGCGGAGAATGTAGGCTCCCATGACTCCAGCGATCGCGCCGCTAGCTCCGAGGGAAGGCACAGTAGAACCCGACGAAAAAAACCACTGAGACAGCCCTGCCAGTACGCCACAACCAATATAAAAAAGCAGATATTTGATATGTCCTAGTTGGTCTTCGACATTGTTGCCGAAGATCCAAAGAAACAGCATGTTGCCAATAATATGCAGAAAACCGCCGTGCAAAAACTGCGAGGTGATCAGAGTCGTCCATTCAGGTAGACCAGAGGCATCGATCGCTGCTCCCGAAAAGCTAGCGGTCAACTGCCTAGGAACGATCGCCCAGTTGTAGAAGAAAGCCTGTAGCTCTGGGGGCGCAAGACTGAGTTCATAAATAAAAACTAAAATATTGGCTGCAATTAGCCCGTAGGTGACATATGGAGTCAGTCGAGTTGGATTATCATCACTCAGAGGAAACACAAGAATTCATTCCCTAACGATTGTTTAGCAGGACGATAACCCATTTTGCGAAGGCTTGTCTGTTTACCTCTAGACAGATTCTTGGGGTTTCAAAGGTGTTAGAGGGTGTTTTAAAAAGGTCAGCTTGGGACTCAAGGGCAAACTCAAGAGCGCGATCGCATCGCTGTCATTGCGGCCGTCGAAGTACCCAACCCTGAGTAGTTCACACCGCATCTGAATGTCTGAGAACCCACTTGCGCCTGAAATTTTTAGAGAAACCGTTTGCAGATTCGTTTGCGCCAAGACTGGTTCTGCGGGTTGCATCCCGATCGCGGCGATCGCGCCTACTATTCCGCTCAACAGGCAAAATTTTCTCTGTCTCATCACGAATCAACCAGGAATTTTCCTCAGCCTAATCCATCGGGCCGATCTAATTTAAACAACCGACCGTAGAAGAGCCACCCCAAGACGGCTCTCCATGCAGCACTATAGCCTTCTCAGAAAAGTTAACAGTACTTCACTCACTTTTTCGTGCCAATCTTCCTGGGGATAATGCCCAACTTCTTCAAGTTCGATCAGTTCCGCCTGCGGGTTAGATCGAGCGATCGCCTGCGCCACACCCACAGGCAACCACGGATCGCGAATTCCCCACGCCAGCAAAAGCGGGTGCTGCCATCGGTTCAAGCCTGTTTCAATTTCGGCAGTCGCCTCTTTAAGCTGCAAATTCTGAATCATCGCCAACAGCGATCGCCCTGCATCCGAGCTTTTTAAGCCAGGGGCGGCGATAAACATCCAAATCATTGTCTTCGATGCGGTAGCCCCCTGCCCCTTCGAGGGTGCGATCGACCAAAAGCGGATCTTGGGTCAACATATCACCCACTAGGGGAATACCCATCTGTTGAAGCTTCCAGGGCAGTTTGGCGGTCTGAGAAATAGGGGCATTGAAGATAGCGAGCCGAGCGACCTGTTCAGGGTGACGCAGGGCATATTGCACCCCCACCGATCCCAAAAATCCTTGGGCAACCAGAGAAAATCTTTCTAAGCCCAGCGCTTTCACAAAATCTTCTAGGGCCGCAATCAGGCTATCTGGCGTATAGGAAAAATCGCGACGATCGGGCTTGCCAGAAAACCCGCACCCCAGCCAATCGGGAGCAATCGCTCGAAACCCCTGGATGGCCAAAGCTGGGAGCACATCCCGCCAACTATAGCTCTGCGAAATCAACCCGTGCAGCAAAATCACAGGCAGACGATCGGACTTCCCCCCAGGGTGCACCTCCCGATAGAACCAGACTAACGAGCCAATTTCTAGCCAATTTTCGCCGATCGCCATTTTTCTTAACCTCTTCTTGGGGTGGTCTGAGCTTACCGCCTGGGACGATCGCTCGGCAAGGGAGGAGCATAGATCAGGGGCGCGCCCAAGTCCGCTCCATAAGAAGGGTAATAGATAAGAAAAGCTTTATATTTCTTATTAGAATACGTTATTATTCTTAATATAAATCTTTGATCTGTTTTACGAACAGATATTACATTATGGCAATCACCGCACTCCTCACTAAAATCTTCAAACCCAGCATTAACACTGGCTTTTGGACTCAGACAAGCTGGGCCATCCTCCGGACGGTTGTCGGCATCATGATGATTCACAACGGGCTTGACAAATTGGCTGACATCGAAAGCTTTTCCCACGCCTACGTCGAGGTCATCGGTCTACCTTTCCCGATCTTCTTTAGCTATCTGGCAGCCTTGACCGAGATATCGGCCGCGCCCCTGTTGGCGATCGGGCTACTCACCCGCCCCGCTGCCCTGGGTCTGTTTAGCACCATGTGTGTCGCCATATATCACCACATTCTAGTGGCAGGTCTCAACCTCCCCTATCTAGAACTGTCTGCGGTATACGCTGCTTGCTTTTTGCTGTTCACAGTCAACGGTGGAGGTCTGTTTTCGAGCGACGCACTGATCGTCAACTGGCTCGATGCCACCGCTCTATCTCAGCAAGACAAGCAGATGATGCGCTTAGAAAATGCCTACCAGTCCGAAAGCGTCGAGAAAGCTGCCACCCAATAGACGATCGTTTCTCTGGGTGCATCCCAGTCTTGCAAGTCTCAACTTGAGATAATCTTTCAAAACCGCTTGGCTAACAGGGCTTTGACAAATAAGCATTCTTGCTCATTACAAAAGTGGGATGCACCCCGTTTCTCTGACCTATCCTTCTAACCGCCAAACAAGCCCCAGAGTCACTTCTGGGGCTTTGTTTTTTCCCTTCATCCCTTCTTAAATTCCAACGTCCCATCCACCAAATCGATCAAAATCGTGTCGCCTGCAACAAATGTATTTTCGAGCAGTTTGGTGGCGATCGGATTCTGCAACTGTCGCTGAATAGCCCGTTTGAGCGGACGTGCCCCATAAACCGGGTCGTAGCCTGCATCAGCGATGTAGCTTCGAGCCGCTTCGGTCATTTCTAGGGCGATTTTTTGATCCGACAGCATCCCTTGAATGCGGCGCAGTTGCAGCACAACAATTTCGCCCAGTTCAGACCGAGTAAGGGGATGGAAGAGAATAGTATCGTCGATGCGGTTGAGAAATTCTGGGCGGAAGTGCTTTCGCAAAGCGTTCATGACTCGCGTTTGCATCTCATCGTATTTAGAATCGTCGCCCGATATGTCGAGAATGTGTTCGCTGCCAATGTTGCTCGTCATAACCACGACGGTATTGCTAAAGTCGATCGTCCGACCCTGAGAATCGGTAATTCGCCCATCATCCAAAACTTGCAGCAAAATGTTGAACACATCTGGGTGCGCTTTTTCGACTTCATCCAACAGCACGACCGAATAGGGCTTGCGGCGAATCGCCTCTGCCAGTTGCCCGCCTTCTTCGTAGCCGATATACCCTGGAGGCGCGCCAATCACCCGCATTACCGAGCTTTTGTCCATATATTCAGACATATCGAGGCGCACCATCGCATCGTCGGCATCAAAGAGAAACTGGGCTAGCGCTTTGGCGAGTTCAGTTTTACCAACTCCTGTGGGCCCCATAAACAAGAAGGAACCGATCGGTCGTCCGGGATCTTTCATTCCCGATCGGGCGCGACGAATGGCCGCCGAAACCGCTTCTACCGCATCTTGTTGGCCGATCACTCTTTGATGCAAATGGCTCTCTAAGCTCAACAGTTTTTGGCGCTCAGACTCTAGCAACCGATTCACCGGGATGCCCGTCCACTTGGCGACGATTTCGGCAATGTCGGCTTCTGTCACCTGTTCGCGCAAAAGTGCCCCCCCTCCAGACTGCATGGCGGCGAGTTGGGCTTCTTTTTCTTCCAGTTCTACAAGCAGTTTGGGCAACCGTCCATATTGCAGTTCTGCCGCTTTTTCTAAGTTCGTTTCTCGCTGAGCCTGGTCGATCTGCCTGCCCAGTTCTTCTTCTTCAGTTTTGAGAGCATTGACAGCTTCCAGTAAATCTTTTTCTTTTTGCCAGTTAGAATTTAGCGTATTTTGCTTGTCGGATAGATCTGCAATCTCTTGGTTGACGCGCTCTAAGCGATCGCGGGTGGAGGCACTCAGGCTGGCGGTGATGTTGGTGCGGTTGCTCTCGGTTTCGAGGGAAATTTTCTCCATACCTAGCTGCTGAAGTCGGCGCTCGATCGCTTCCAAAGGAGCGGGTTTAGAGGTAATCTCCATCTTGAGTTTGGCGGCGGCTTCGTCTACCAGATCGATCGCTTTGTCGGGCAGAAAGCGATCGGCGATGTAGCGATAAGACAGGGTGGCAGCCGCAACGAGAGCGGAGTCTGTGATCGTAACTTTGTGATGAACTTCGTAGCGTCCTTTGAGGCCGCGCAAGATCGAAATAGTGTTTTCGACGGTCGGTTCTTCGACCAAAACTTGCTGAAATCGGCGTTCTAGGGCTGCGTCTTTTTCAATTTGCTTGCGATATTCATCTAAAGTGGTAGCCCCAATGCAGCGCAGTTCGCCCCGTGCCAGCATCGGTTTGAGCAGGTTTCCGGCATCCATGTTGCCCTGGGTGGCTCCGGCTCCGACCACTGTATGCAGCTCGTCAATAAACAGAACGATTTGCCCCTCAGAACTGATCACTTCCTTGAGCACGGCCCGCAGCCGATCTTCAAATTCGCCGCGATATTTTGCGCCCGCGATCAGTGAACCCATGTCGAGGGAGATGAGGATGCGATTTTTCAGCGATTCGGGTACGTCGCCGTTGACAATACGTTGGGCTAAGGCTTCGGCGATCGCGGTCTTTCCTACCCCAGGTTCACCAATCAGCACGGGGTTATTCTTCGTTCGTCGAGACAAAACCTGAATCACCCGACGAATTTCTTCATCTCGCCCAATCACGGGGTCAATTTTTCCGGCTTTGGCTTTCTCGGTTAGATCTTGACCAAACTTTTCCAGCGCAGCATAGCGAGACTCTGGGTTTTGGTCAGTTACTTTCTGGCTGCCACGCACGTCTTTGATCGCGGCTTCTAGGCGGGCAGAGTCAAGATTGAACCCGCGAAAAACCCGCATTCCCAACCTGGCATCGTTGGCAAACCCAATCAAGAAGTGTTCGATCGAAATAAATTCATCTTGCCAGGTATTGCGGGACGCTTCGGCGCGATCGAGCAGCGTATCTAGATAGCGCCCCAAATAAAGCTGCTCACTGCTGCCAACCCTGGGCTGGCGTTTGGTGTAGTCGTCAACCTGCTGCCCAAATCGCTGCACATCAATGCCTGCTTTGGTCAAAATCTTATTCATCAAACTGTCTTTCTGCTCCAGCAAACTGGTGATCAGATGTTCGACTTCTAGATTTTGGTGATTGTAGCGACGAACCACATCCTGCGCTTGGACGATCGCCTCCCATGCTTTGTCTGTAAATTTGCTCGGATCAGTAGGTTGCATACTCTCGCAGTAATTCTTGATAAATCTGCCGTCATATCATTTTGGACTTTAGATTTGCGATTTTAGATTCTAGGAACCTGCTTGCATGAAGGTTCTGAAGAAGCATCTGTCGCACTCATGCTTTAAATTGATATCAGACACTCCATTGTAGCTTTTGGGCAATGGCTATTTGCTGTTAGTGGTGAGCAATTGGGCAAGCGCATCCCATTTCTGCGATGCCTTGAGCACCCGATCGCCAACTTCTGGGATGAGTCCCAAATTTTGGGTAAGGTTGACTCAAAATTTGGAGATCTGGCGAGCCTGATCCCCCGTTAGGTGTTTGCTTGAAAATTTTGCTTGAAAATAAAGTGTGAATCGGGTTGCGGCCTCGCTCAACCCTCGACGGTTGAAGGCTAAGCAGAGTCGAAACCTGGCTAGTGGAACAGGATTAACTCGCAGATTCTTTAGAAATCTACGCCCCGCTTGAGGTCAATGCCTTTCTCGGCGTAGTGTTTGTGACAGATCATCTCAGAATGAACGGTAGCTAGATCAAAATAAGCAGGCGGATTTTTGCAGCGTCCGGTAATAATGATTTCGGTGTCGCGAGGTTTGCGAAGCAGTGCTTGCACGATCGGCGCTTGGGGCAGCAGTTCTAAATCTACAGTCGGGTTCAGTTCGTCTAGAATAATTGTTTTATATAACCCAGAGGCGATCGCGGCTCGTGCAATTTCCCACGCCCGTTCTGCTTCAACATAGTCGAGGTCTTGCTGCTGACCCCGCCACACGATCGCATCTCGCCCCGATCGTTGATGATCGACCAGGTTGGGATAAATTTGCCGCAGAGCCGCGATCGCCGCATCTTCAGTGTAGCCCGCCCCCCCTTTGAGCCACTGCATAATCAGCACTCGGTGCGACTTGTCTTGACCAATGCCTTTACCGATCGCTTGCAAAGCTTTGCCCAGGGCACTGGTAGATTTCCCTTTCCCGGCTCCTGCGTAGATCTCGATGCCTGCAATGCCCTGTTCTTTGGCGATCGGATGATACATCGGACGCATCTCAGAATGCAGATCAGCGATATCGACCAATCCCTGGGGCGCACCTCGACCTGTGGCGATCACTTCCATATGTTCGGGCTTGCGCTTGAGAGTGCTGACAACCTCCTCCACAGGCAGCAATCCCAGATCCAGCACTGGGTTTAGTTCATCCATCACCACGACAGAATATAAGCCAGACGCGATCGCTCCTTTGGCCACATCCCATCCCCGTTGTGCTTCTTGGCGATCGAACTTGGTAATCTCATCGGTTCCAAAATATTCGGCTCTGCCCGTGCGAACCTGATCGATCAAGTGAGGAAAGCCCCGCTGGAGCGCTTGGATGGCAGCATCTTCATCGTAGGTGCGACCTGGCCCCTTGAGAAACCTCAGCAACAGCACACGGGTTTGCGAAAGATTTTGAATGCCCAGCCCGATCGATCGCAACACCACCCCCAACGCCGCCTGAGACTTGCCCTTGCCAGCGCCATCGTAGACATGAATTTGCCCGACCATCCGTTCCGATCGTGTCTGAGCCGTCCGAATCCCAATCCCCGTTTTGGTCATAACCTGTGCTTCCTGCGTGCTGTTTGAGAGCCGTCGCCATCTGAAGTGTGGTAGAAGCGAATCAGCAAGCCGACCGAGATTCGGCGTTTGACTCATTAGCTCTGTCTTAAGCTTTCTGACCAGAACTATAGTTTAGCGAAGACCCACTAAAGATACCAGGTAAGAGAACGATCGACGCTATATATAGCGAGCAAATAGACTGTGTTGGCGGCTCTCAAACGATGGGAACTCTACAGTGGTAAAAAATTAACCCAGAGGCATTTATGGCCAGCAGAGGTTTGAATAAGTGGATCGTGAGTGGCAACTTGGCGGCAGACGCTCAAATTAGAACCGTTGACCTCAAAAGTGGTGAGAAAGCTCAGGTAGCAAACGCAACTTTATATGTGCAAAAGCCAAGCGATCGTGAAGAGTCTTTCACCATTTCTCTGAGTATTTGGGAAAAATCCTATGCGTGGCGCAAACTTCAGTTTCTCAAGAAAGGCTCTCTGATCATCTGCACAGGCAACGTGGAGCCGAGTCCTTTCATCTCCAACAACGGCAACGTCCCCAGAGCCGGACTCAAAATGACCGTTTTGGATATCGACCTCGACATTGTTGCCCGCGACGAAGAAGAAACCGATAGCGAATACGTAGAAGGTGCAATGCGATCGCGGTCTAAAAAAGCTGGGCAATGGATGCTATACTGCGTCAGCCTATAGATTTTGGTTTAGAAGGGGTGTGGGGGCTGCGCCCCCAGCCATCGTCACCCCTGCCACCCCGCTCCAAAACTCTTTAAATTTTATTCGAATCCCTTAGTACCAAAGCCATG